>JACZWF010000013.1 GCA_022572285.1 Nitrososphaerota archaeon
ATACCACTTCGAGATCTTCTTCTCTTAATATTACTCAAGCTGGTTGCATTCAACAGTTCCTGGGTAAGGACCCTAACTAAACTTAACTAATTTGATCCAGGAGGAGAGGTCCGCATCCAAGACTGGCTAGGGCTTGTGTCACTGTCATTAGACAGAAACCAAGATCAAGAGGCAGTCTTTCGAAATCCACTCGAACTTCTCTCTGCCTGTTAATTCATAACTTCATTCAGAACATGCTCGCGCGCAGACCCTTCGTCCCCTTTCTTAATTTGGAGTACCGGAGTCCATCGTCTCAAGGGGCTTAGCCTTTCTTAAGCTGTAAAGCTTCAACCCGAGAATAATGGCCCAAGCAGCAGGCAATAACGCATCAAATATGCCATTCACAAGCAACGTAAAGGGTGGGCCAACGACGCTTGCAAATGGAAAAATGATGGTATTTACAAGGATGAGGATTCCAAAGATCACGCTCAAAAAGGCAAAGCCCTTGTGGTAGGCCCCACTCTCCCACATAGCTCCTCCTATGATGATGAAGCCGATCATCAAAGATAGGATTGCCACTGCGAAAACATCACCAGCTTGCGAGTCCATGGCCCTGAATACCACAAGAAGGACAGCCCTATCCGCCGAGTCTGAAAATTGGGCGTACTGTGTCGCCACAGTTAGGAGGTTCCTCGAAGTTGAAACGACGACAGCATTAATAGCAGTCCCCACGATCAAGAAAACGGTGCCCAAAAGGCCAAGCGTCGTAATTCTCAGACTCTTATAGAGACCTACGACCAATGTGACATAGAATGGGATCGCCAGGAAGTTGATGATCAGAACCAGAAGAAATGCATCTGCATTATCCGCAACAACTTCCAGCACCTCCGCGTAGGAGCCTACATCTTGAGGAAGGCCAAAGAAAAAGACAGCTCTGGCGACGAACACCAGTATTCCCCCGATGACACCTGCGAAACCTGAAATTAGCAGGAGTCTTTCGTCCGATTTTTCCAAGCAGCCTTTTTATCAAGAGTCAGTATTTATTTACTAACCCAAATCCTCGGAGAATCTAAATGTGACCCACCGAAAGACATTTACCTCGAAAGCCATTAGTACGAGGCATGAGAGCTAAGAGTTGCTATTACTACATAGTTGCTTAGTTACTCTTACTGCGTAGTAACTTCTCTAAGGTAACTCTTTATCAAGATTAATATCGTCACAATAGACAAAAAACATTAGGAGAGTTTAGCGCATCTCTGCCGAGCCGAAAAGTACGACGAAAGCTCGACACCATATTAGGACCGTATTGAACTCGCTAATCTCAACGTCGGATGAAACTTGATAATTCTGATCTCCGATATTTCCTGTAAGGCGGCCCAGGTTGACGAAACCATCACCTATGTCGGTACTCCTAGCTAAATAGACGTAGAGATCAGGGCCGTTCCTAACTTCAAAATTTTCAAACCGAAGGAACAACTCTCCACTATCACTTCGAATAAGCAGAGCCTCTCCAGACGAGGAGTGAAAGTCGTCAGCACCGACAAACGAGCCAGAGATCAAAACACCCCCAATTTCAATTCCCAAAGCTTCCTCTGGGAGATTTATTTCGTTCTCTCTATCCAGCTGTACCGGAGATGATTCATTCACGATTGTGTTTAGGAAGAGAGGAGAGCCCAAGTAATATGCCAACCCTCCTACGATCGCTACGACTGAGATTATAATCACTCTTTTTACATTTCGGTGCATTATTACATCGTCCCTATGTTTCGTAATAAGACTATGTGATGGTCCGGGTACTACCTAATGGTGGGAGGACCAAGAAGGATTACTTACCTCAGTCTAGATTTCTCGTATCTCTCGATGTAATCTTCTACAGATGTTCGCCCTACTACTTCACCAATAAGGTCAACCGGCAGGTCTTCGAGCCTTTTGAATCGAACGCACGACTTGCCCATGTTAAGTAGCGCGCGCTATAGCTGGAATCGACCTTTCTTTAGAATTGGTTTTGGATCCGACCACTCTCTATGAGGGATTTAAATAATTCACGGATCGCAGAAGGTTCTCGATCTTGGCTGATCCTAGGTCTGAAGAATCTTCCCCGGGACCTTCGGGACCGAGCAGGTCGCAGTAACCAAATCGATCTAATATGAAACTAATCAGTGGCGAAGAGCTAAAAGAGAAGCTAGATCGAGGAGAGAATTTCAAGCTAATCATGGCCCTAGACGATTGGCAGTATCGAGCCAAACATATTCCTGGATCCGTTCCCGTTTCGGCTGTGTTAGGTTTGGAAATGTCAAAGCTCTCTCATCAACAAGGACTCCGCGATGGTATTCAGAACATCCTGACACATTTGAAGTATGAGGACGAGATTGTCGTCTATTGCTCTCATCAAAGTTGTGTGGGGAGCATCTACGCGTATCAGGCTCTCGAGAAGGCTGGGTTCAAGAATGTGCGACGCTATGCTGGGGGAATAGCCGAGTGGGAGAACTCTGGCTATGCGATAGAGGGGGAGATGGCTAGTTGACAATGTTCGAAAGGAGATGAATGCTTGCAAATACATACGACGACTAGACTCTTAGAATTGGTAATTGTTTAGGTTATTCCCTGCGAAAGAAGGATGAGTTTCATATCGATTCGATTCCAAATTGGGAGGTTGTGGGCGGGGGAAGAGCAAAGCTAATGATGATAACCTAGCATCGAAACGCTTTTGTGTGACTAGTTGCAACATTAACGACTTAGAGATCTCATGGCAATAGATCAAGACTTCTTCAAGAACCTGAAGGCCGTGGCAGAGCACAACGACCATTTTGTATGGGGTCCGGGCAAAGAGGGCGATGCGGCAAAAGACGAGAATGTCAAGGCAGATTACGAGGCTAAGGGAGAAAAGATAGAACCGCTTGGAATCCACGGGACGTTTGTAGCTGTAGATTATGACGACTGCATAGCAGATGGTGCATGCCTTCCGGCGTGTCCGGTGGCGGTTTTCGAGTGGGACAAGAACACGGGCTTGAGCGGGCAAGATCAGAGGCAGGATTATACGGATAAATCTGATCCAATCAGGGAGTCAGACTGTATTTGGTGTATGGCATGTGTAACCGTTTGCCCTACAGAGGCCATAAAGGTGGACGAATCTCTGGTAGCAGTTCATAAGACAACACAACTCTGATCTGTCCTGTGAAGCAAGTCAAGCAAGCGAAGATTCTTACTGACTCTTCACGTTTGGGTTTGGGCTTACTGGAAAGCTGTTGTATTAACCTACCAAAATCTCTGGTGTATCGCAACGACGAAACCTCCAGGATAGCTACCAAAGCTCAATTTCATCATCTTACTAGAAATGGATAAATGATTGATGGAAATAGGTGAACAGTGAAAGTGCATGAGCGAAAATTTTGTTAAAGTTGCAACGGTTGATGAGATCCCAGAGGGCACACTGAAGACTGTTAACCTAGGTAATGAACAAGCAGTCATTGCCAATGTCAGGGGTGAGTACCAGTCTATTGGTGCAGTCTGTACTCACCAAGAATGGGATCTCTCTGATGGTACGTTAGAAGGCGAGAGTATTACATGTGCGGGTCACGGAGCAGTGTGGAACTTGAAGACGGGTGAAGCTGATTGGGCTGAACCGCTACCGCCAGAGCCTATCTATGAAATAAAGGTCGACGGATCAGATATTTTGCTCAGGAGAAAAGGCTAAGCCACCATTACTTGGTTACTTTGGCATATGCTCGGTTGCCAAATCTTGATGGGGATAAACGAGCAGCTTAGTTCGTATCTCTATTAATTCCAGACTCAACAATCGGCCTCTGGAGGAACTTTATCGCGCGCGCAGTGGTAGCTTTCTAATCGGGTTCGTGCCGGAGACCGTGGCGGCCTTGACACCCTGGCCACTTGGGGTTCTTGCTGGGATAGCCGCGCAGGGACAACCAATTCCATCTTTAATTCCCGTCATTACCACAGTGATGTACTCAATCATCTTTATCGCAGTTGGTCTTTGGCGCTTCAGCAAAGAGCAGTTCTAGTTGATGGGTCCGATCTCCACGAAGATTTTTCTTGATCCCTCATCTAGGCACATAAGAGATAAATCCATCTGCGGTTAGGTCAACCTATTGTCCAAGAAGGTTGTCTGTGAACACTGCAAAGAAGAGTTCTATAATCCCAACGAGCTCGAAAGACATCATGCATTGAGGCATAAATCCAAAGAACATAGGGAAGAGTCCTACTACCAAGGGGAAAGACGAACTATAACCTAGCTCCTATCCCTTTCCATTTCTCGTATACCCTGTTGATGCCAGGCCAAGTGGACACAAATACCGGCGGTGCTTGGGTGAAGTGGGCACCTCGAAAGATATCGAACGATGAGTACGGATTACCAGTGATATAATATGTCCTGATAGCAGAGAACCAAGCGTTCCAAGGGGTTCCTTATACCCAATGTTGGGCTCCCCATAAATATGAAACAGGAAATTGCTCCAAGATGGATTCTAAGTATGGGAGTTATAGTCAGCCAAATTTACCCACCTAAGATTAGTAGGTGAGTGCGAACGCAGAGTAAGATCGTAATCGTCGGTCTCGCAATGATTATAGTAGCATTTTCTACACTGATGGTGTTCGACAATCAAATCCGATTGCTGATCGTGGGGGTTCCTGAGGCAGGGGGACAGTTCCCTCCTGACTTCCCAAGGGGAGGAGGAGAGTTTCCCCCACTAGATGAGGAAGGACAGGTTCCATTTCAGGGAGGGCCGGGAGGTCGAGGATTCAGGCAAGGAGGAGCGGGAGGAGTAGCGCAGGCATTCGGAACGATAGCCTACGTGAGGCTATCTGGATACCTCGTCGGCATAGCAGGAGTATTTGTCGTTTCGATTGGAGCATTGCGGGTACCCAAACCCAAAGAGCAAGGATCCTCTCAAGGTATGGGATCAGAAGGTCCGTCAAATGCTCAGGCGGTGAAGAGTATGGATGACCGATCGGAGGGAGTGAATATGCCAAGCGGAACGGGTTCAGTGGGATCACAAACTGTCCTAGTTGCTCGAAGTAGAATGCGAAATAGAGGAAGACCGGTAGTACGGCTAGATTCAGTAGTGAAGACCTACTTCGGCGATGGTATCGCCACTCCGGCAATCCGTGGTATATCACTCGAAATTTACGAAGGCGAATTTGTGGCCATAGTCGGTCCCTCGGGAAGTGGAAAATCCACGTTACTGAATATGTTAGAGGCCCTGGATAAGCCCACCTCGGGGAAGGTGTTCATCGATGGGGTCGACATCGCGAAGTTGAATGATAGGCAGATATCAGAGCTGAGAAATAGAAAGATAGGGTTCGTCTTTCAATCGTATAACCTGATACCCAGAATGACCGCTCTGGCAAACGTGGAATTTCCCTTGGCGGCAAGAAGTATTCCGAGTGAGCAACGCAAGCAGCGTGCTTTAGAAGTACTTCGACTCGTCGGGCTGGGCGAAATGGCTAACCGAGTACCGTCTAAGATGAGCGGAGGCGAGCAGCAACGGGTCGCGTTGGCTAGGGCTCTCGTGACTGACCCTGCGATACTAGTAGGTGATGAGCCTACGGGGAATCTAGATACTAAAACTACTCAAGCACTAATTCAATTGCTCAAAGACCTCAACAAGAAGACTGGCAAAACGATCATTGTCATTACGCATAACATGGAAGTAGCTAACGCAACTGACAGGATCATCTACCTCAGAGACGGTGAGATCGAACGGGAGGAATACAGAGAAGGAGCCAACTACCAATGAAACATAGTCTGAATCTCATTTCTATAATGGTTCTGATGTCTTTGTTGATCATGCCACAGGGACTCAACCTTGCGTACGGGATCGAAGAACCTGGCAGCTCACCCGGGGGAGCATTGACCATAACCTCTGGATCCTATGTTTTAGATTTTACATCTGCTTCCCATTGGTTCAAAATAGATCTTTTGCCAGGTGAGACGATCGAGATATTCCTCACGGTTCCTGATAATGCCGCATTGGATCTCTACCTACATTCTCCCCTGGTGGATGAATCTGGGATTCTAGGTCGATTAGCCGCGTCCGAGCGGTGGAGATCTTCGGGCGGAACTGAAAGGATTCATTACGTAGCGGAGAAGCCCGGGTCACACTACATCAAGGTCGGCGGGGTAAAATCATCTGGAGGCCCAGCAACATATGAATTGAAGGTCTTCAAAACTAATTTTGGGGTTGTCGACACCTACTGGGGTGAGGGCACCTCAAGGATATCTGTCGAACAAGGTGATTCATCGGTTCCCCTTACAATAATCATTGATCACAAAGCCGATTATTCGATTGCCAGTCTGGAGGCCTCACTCTCCCTAATACTTCCCTTTTCCAATGCAATAGATCCCGCCATGAGCAAGTCCTTCTATGGTAAACCAGTGGAGCCAGGGGAGACCGCGACGTTCGTCTTCGGTCTAGACATAGATCCTGACGCTCTTATTGGAATACATCACTTGACAATGATTGTCGACTACTACGTTTCGTCTGCTGAAGGCCTCATTCGTGCCATCCCAGTTGAGATGACAGTCGATGTTCCTCTTCTTGGTACGCCCGAGTTGAGTGTTGAGTCTGATCAAGATCGTCTGGTCGCAGGTGAACCTAACAGCATTTCATTACTCTTCACGAACTCGGGGACAGCCACTGCTACCACATTGGAAGCGGTTCTGACACCACCCTCCGGGATCACCATACTGGGTAGCGATAGACGAATCAACTTGGGGTCAATAGCATCTGGCGAGACGATGTCCAAGACGATAGTACTCAGCGTCTCTGATTCCTTGGCCCTGTCAAACATTAATCTTGATATCTCGTTATCTTATCGGGACGGTTACGGGTTTGACCAAATAGCAACTCGAGCACTAGGCTTCAACGTAGTTCGCCCTGCGAACGTAAATCTGGATCTTGTAGTAGATTTCTCGACGCTGCAATCTGGATTCATCAATAACATCACGCTCTCAATTGGAAACATAGGAAGCAGATCGATAGAAGACCTAGAGGTCAAGCTCACTCTTCCAAACGGTGTGACGATGCTTAGCAGTGATGCTCAGACCTACATCAGGAGACTCGAAGGAGGCGCCAGCGCCCAAATCCCAATCTCGCTCTATCTCGCACCCTCCGATCAAGACTCGGTAATTCAGGTTCAATTCTCTCTCTCTTTTTATGACTCGCGTGGTACTTTCTACTCCCAAAGCAGGACTATAGGCTTCATCACACTGGCCTGGGAGAGTCCAGTGATAGAGGTGTCTAGTGAAATCTCGACCCTTCTGCCAGGTGACATCAACACAGTGACGCTCACAATAAGGAATCTCGGTAACTCGCCAATCCATGACCTACTGGTGACGTTTTCTCCTCCATCTAGTATAGCGTTCATGGGAAGTGGAAATCCTTTCCATCTGGATAGATTGGATGGAGGCGACGAGGTTCAGATCTCTATTCTCCTTTACGTTTCGCCATCCATTGCGAGCTCGGTTATCCAGCTTCCTTCCTCCATCTCGTATCGTGATTCGCAATCCATCCAATCTTCAAGTGCAGTGATCAGCTTTCTTGTCGCTCCAAAGGACTCTGTCTCTCCACTGACGATTTCCGTCGACTCCAACATTCTCAGAGGGGGGAATCAAGATAGCCCGACGATAACGATCAGAAATTCCGGCGAGGGTCAAATTACTTCCTTCGAGGTGAGCATCGAGCCCTCATCCCAGTCCCGTTCCGCACTAGCAATTGTCCCTGGAACTGAGAAATGGTCTTTCGAGTCCATAAGTCCTGATGGTGCAAAGACAATTACTCCCGAAATAATTGCTTCCTTAGGGTCCATTGATAGTCTGCAAGGCGTAACTCTGATGATTTCCTACATCGATGCACTGGGCAATTTGCATGAAGAGTCTAGAGACATAGGATTTTCGGTAAAGGGAGTCATCACAATCGACTTCCAGAATGAGCAAGCAAACCCATCGACTATCTCGCCAGGGGGAGAGTTTGACCTAACAGGGAATATACTGAATAAAGGTAACACAGTGGCTCTTTATGCAACCATTACTCTCAGAGAGGATTCAAGGTTCCGGAGCTCTGGTGCAGGTCAATACATAGGCGACATAAACCCGAATACACCCCTCCCGTTTAGCATTTCCGTGACCGCCGAGAGTGCGATACCAGATGGGGTCTATCCCATCATAGTTGTACTCACATTTGAGGACAATTACGGCGAGGAATATACGGAAGAGATAGAGCTCCAAGTAAGAGTATCACCTTCTCGTGCTCCATTCTCTCAACAACCAGAACAGAATACAACACCACCCCCAGCTGTCAGAATTTTATTCTTGGGAGCTCTCGTTGCGTTAGTAGTGGGAGGCCTCTTCCTCACCGTAAGGGTATATAGATCGAGGGGCTAGTCATACTTCTACGAGATGTCTTTCGATTCGCCTTCAATGCTCTCCGGGACAGGAAGCTTAGGGCTGTCCTGACAATCATGGGCATAGCCATAGGACCTGCTGCCATAGTCTCTCTTCTGGGAGCGTCGCAGGGTTTCAGTAACAGTGTGACCGAACAATTCGACCGACTAGGGGTGACTACTATTCAGGTCATCACTTTCCGAGGTAACCTGGTAACCCAGCAGGATATTGAAGCTATTGAAGGGATACCCGAAGTAGGGGATACCATACCGTACTACAGTGTCAACGCAAACCTAGGGCAACCGACGCAAGTGATAGCGATAGACATCACTAAGCTCCAAGTGCTGTTCCAAGACATAGACATATCTCAAGGGAATCTTCCCGACAATTCAGCATTCACTTCAGCCGTGGTAGGTAGTGCTCTAGCAGATCCACCAGACGAAGAAATCTCTCCCATCTCCTTGAGCCAGGTAATCGCGGTCACGACTACGTTGCCGTCCCAGATCCGGGGAGTCCCGCCGCAGACCACTACAAGGGCGTTCCTTGTACAGGGGATTTTGACCGAGTTCGGTCAGGGGCTCTTCATCAGTCCAGATGATACCGTATTCGTCCCCCTAAGTGCGGGGCGACTTCTTACAGGCACACTTGACTACAATGGTTTATTTGTCATAGCCGCTAATCCTGAAGCGGTAAATGAGGTAGCCGAAGCCATCTCAGAGATCCTGGGAAACAATGTTAGAGTGATCACAATTTCGTCGATCCTATCTACCGTTGAAGGGATCACAAGCACTATCTCCACCTTGCTGGCATCCGTCGCCTCGATATCAATCGCCGTTGCGTTCATGGGTATCATGACAACGATGTTCACCTCGGTCAACGAGAGGACTAGAGAGATCGGCATCGCGAAGGCGCTGGGATACAGTAGCCGCACGGTCATGCAGTTCTTTCTTGCTGAAGCTGTTCTCGTCGGCTTTATCGGAGGAATCGTTGGAGCCGCGGCTGGTGTCGTACTCTCCAGTTTCTTGACATCATTCTTCGGAGGAGGATTGGGATTCCCTGGTGGCGGCGGCGGCTTTGGTCGCGGCGGGCCGGGCGGAGGTGGCGGCGGTGGCGGCGGAGGGGGAATCTTTGCTAGCTTATCGGAGACACCGGCAACTCTGACACCTGTCATAATACCAGAATTGTTGGTGGGAGCAATCCTCTTAGCTACCGCAGTTGGTGTACTAGCAGGTCTAATCCCGGCCTGGAGGGCGTCTCGACTTACTCCCGTAGAAGCGCTTAGACATGAGTAGAATCTAGAGTTCTTTTTTGGGAAAGCTGTTCAGCGCGCGCGAGTACTCTAATACGGCGGCGCGAAGACATGTTGATTTCGGCCTCCTAATTTCTTATGGTATAGATTTGGAAATAATCGCGGCATATCCCTAAATGGTAGGCAACCTTTTGTATTAACCGTGGGCTTAAAAGTAGGTGACATTGCACCGGACTTCAAGTTAGAGTCCCAGACTGGAGGAGAGGTCTCACTCTCTCAATTCCGCGGTAGTAAGAATGTTGTTCTATACTTTTACCCCAAGGACGAGACCCCTGGATGCGTAAGGGAGGCCTGCACTTTTCGGGATAGCTACGAAGCCTTCAAGGAGGCAGGTGCGGAGGTTATCGGAGTGAGCTCAGACTCAACAGATTCCCATAGAAAATTCGCAGACCATCATAGTCTCTCCTTCTTACTATTGAGCGATACAAGAGGCAGACTGAGGAAGGAATATGGAGTGCACTCCACCCTCGGTCTATTCGCTGGACGAGTCACTTACGTCATAGACAAGGAGGGCAGAGTCAGGCACATCTTCAATTCACAGATGCACCCAGAGAGACATGTGGATGAAGCGCGGAAGGTTCTTGAGGAGATTGAGGGGATCAGAAGGGACGGTGGGGGAGCTAGTCCAGCACTTGGATGAAGAACCGGATCGATTTGGCCACGCGCGCGCGCTTAGTCACTATAATCCAAATGGGAGAACGTGCAACTCAAAACACCTAGACCCGTCAAAGTACTAGGTTATGACGAAGTACCCCTTTTGAAGTTTCTGAGGATCTTTAGGAGCGTCTTAAGATCCAAATTCAGTGTCTTGATATCAGAGATAAAGTTTTTCAAATCTCCGGAACTAATCCCCAGTTTCTTCAATAACCGATCGATTGCTATGGCAATTTCGATCTTCTCATTGTCCAGTTTCGCTTGACGCAGGCGCTTCTCTCGATCAGTTTTCAATCTTGTTAATGACAGCCTCTCAGTAGAAATCTTCTGCCGGACTATTTTCAATTGCTCTTTTGCCTCTTTCAAATCCACTTTTTCTTTCTGCGCCTCTTTCAGAATCTCTTTATACGATAATCCAGTCTCCCTCTCAAGCGCTTCTAGTTTAAGGCCGTACTCTATGTATTCGTCTAAAGGAATATTGGCTTTCTGAAGTCTAACAATCATATTTACAAACGGCTTCAACTGTTCAAGGGAAATTCCTAGTTCCTCCATCTTGCGGATATATCGAACTACCTCATTGCAGTCATCCGCAGTTAGCTTAAGGTTGCGCATCTCCATGCTCAAGCTACGAATCTCTCCTACAGTTTCACTCACGTTGTAGACTCTTGCCGCCCTTTCTAGAGATTCGTCGCTGAGGGTTTTAAACCTCTTGACTTCAATGCTTACCTGCGCCGTGCTGGCTTTTACTTTCTTCCCTATTCTTACTACCGTCACTCCCTCTAAATAGAGCTGGATTATCTTCTGCTGTTTCTCCTTAGAGATTCTTGGTGGCATCTCTGCAGTAACTCTGGTATCAAGTATTTCAGATGTTTTAGATGTTTCTATATGTTTCAGATGATCCTAGATGTTTCAGATGTTTCATAGAAAAGTTTTTGATAACAAACAATTTTGTTCCACAAAAGTCAACCGAATTGCAACTAGTTGGAATTTTTGCAAATTTCCAATGTAACGCCTATTGTCAGGTGGCCAGCATGGTTGCAACTATAAAATCTGACACCCTGAAAAAAATGGAAAAACCTCGTAAAACCTCAAAAAAGCAGATTTTTTCATCCTTTTCTGAAAAAATGGTATGTGATGGTGTTGCATTGTGAAGCTTGTCTAGGAGATCCTTTGGTTTGATCATCTACTCGAGCTGGCAATTATCAATCGTCGCCAACCAATTTCTGTAGTACAGACCAGGCTTCACCGTAGACGATCTCCGCCCCTCCCTTCGTCTTCTCGATCGAATCGAAATATCTCTTAGCCACTTTGGATTTTACCCGGTTACAAAGGGTCATGAATTCTACCGGTTTCATTTCCACGGAGTTCTCGTCTATCAAGTCCTTCGGGTGTGTTTCGGCTTCATGGTCAACGGCGCCGAATTTCGCGCGCGCGCTACCCTGATGAAGCTCTCGTGTTAAGACGTCGTGGGCCAGATTGCCGGAAGAAGCGCGCGCGCGCTCAATTGTACAATCGCCCTTCTCCCCACCTACTGGCGCTCGCAGTTTCGGTCACCGAACCAAGCGATACCATATTACTAACATCGATATATCAAACCACCGAACCACGCACAATATGTATTTATACTAAAGGGAGGGTTTCGAACGTATCTGCTTCATGTCGAACTCGAATAAGGCAAATGAGGCAAAAGACGAATCGAAAAAGAAACCGGGCAGAAATGGTCTAAAGGCTCTTCTGTACTCAGACATTCAAAACCTAATAGGCTTCATCGTAGTGGTTTTGGGCATTATAGTGATTTTAGCTGCCCTGATTCTGGGAGTTTTAGTACCGTCTGCATCACAAACCACGCAGTCAGTATTACAAATCATGAGCGGCGCCTTGCTCGCTGTAATAGGTTTCTATTTTGGTAAGAGTGGTACCGATAAAGCCGAGAAGAGAGCAGAGACCGAAGCTGAAGAACGCAAGGCCGCGACTAGTATGGTTGGCGAGATGCAAAGTAAGATTGCCAATGTGGAACAGACTAAGAGTAAAATGATCGAAGACCAAAAAGAAGATGAAGAGGCAGCTCGTCTGGCGGGGGAGGCATTGGAATTACACTACAGAGACCGATTTAGCCAAGCAGAAGAGAAATACTCGGA
This sequence comes from Nitrososphaerota archaeon, assembly GCA_022572285.1. Classification (GTDB taxonomy): domain Archaea; phylum Thermoproteota; class Nitrososphaeria; order Nitrososphaerales; family UBA57; genus B1T1B5. The sequence continues at coordinate 12,479 of JACZWF010000013.1, forward strand.
AGCAATAGCCCGGGCAAAGTCACCTACACTGAAGGCCAGAACAGAAACTAATCATGCTTTTCTGCTACTAGACTCTGACCGTCCACAATACGACAGGGTTTCGGGGATACTTGAAAATGCTACGGGAGCTCTCAGTAACCTAACTGGAACGGACAACAAGTGGTGGGTCAAACTTGCATCCCTTGGAGAGGCTGTAGCTAAATCTCGGCTTAACAAGGGAGATCAAGCGTCGCAATTATTGAACGGCATCGGAGATGATATCGAGAACTTCAAGTATCTTTTTGATGAAAAGAATCTAAACATTGAAGATGCTAAACACCTCCGTAAGCTAAGAAATCTAAGTGAACCAGTTATTGAATTTCTAGATTCGATAGCAAATCAGGGTAAACGAAGCCGAGGCTCATCTTAACCAATCAACCAAGAAGTATTGTGATGAAGAGGTTAATTCGCATATACCGCCCCCACCCTCGGGGGCTCAGAGAACTCGGTCAGTTGCGCGCGCGCGTCCCGCAATCTATGTACAGGCCATTGCGGATAATTCTAGCGAGCCCATCAGCGGTCTCAAGATTAGTTTCTCCTCTATGTCATCCCCTAATGACCTCGCCCGTGTGCCAAGTATGGGGGGCCGAATATCTGGGAGTTGCAGTGTAGGAAGAGGGGACGTCGAAGTCGTAGTAGAACCTCTAGAACCTGTAGAACTACCCCCGGACTGCATACTTGAGAGCATGATCACAGACGAAATAGGGTGGATTGTGTTTGATCCAACGCGCTCTCAGCTCTTCTTGCTGAGCATATACAAATCCGATTACTACGCTGTTTTCCCCGAAAGCGGACTTGGTCCTGGTTTAATGTTAGCAGATGAGATCATCCAGGTGGATGAAGAAAGTGTCTATGTGACAGTAAGTCTACCTTCTGGAAAATTTACGATCTCCGAGAAGGAGCCATAGAAAGTGGCTGGCCATCTGGAACGATCGTGACCAGTCATTATGAGAACTGATTTTAGACGGATAGAATGTTAAACCTGTAGGAGAGATCTTGAGCTTCAAATCCCTAATATGGGAAGCACTAAGGCTCTATCGGCAGAAGCCCATAATCGTATTACCGCCAAGCGTTTTAGCACTCGTCAACATTACGATGGCCAGCATTAATCTGTCCATTCTGCTCTACATTATGGAGTCCCCTCCGTCTCTCCTCTTTTTTATATTACCTCTCCTGTCGATAGCGGTAAATATTCTCGTCAGCTTCCTTGTGATTGTTGGTCTAGCCGGGATGACTCGAAGATTGGTTCTAGAGGGCCACACAAGTATTTCGGATTGGGGTTCTAGCATCAAGACTCACTTCCGCGTAGTCCTGGGTTTGGGAATAATTTTCGGATCGATATTCATTCTCTCATCGACAACAACACTCGTCCTCGGAGCTAGTCTTACTGTTTCTACTAACCCCTTCAGTACACTGCGTATAACTCCTATTGCTAGAGATATTGTGACTAGCCTCCCTCTATCATTATTCTACATCGTCTTAGCACCTGCCATGATGGAAGGTAAAGGGCTAAGGGATTCACTGCGTCATGGTCTGAGGGCTGCTCGGGGCGGCCTTAGAGTTTATGTTTCTTACTTGGGAATTGTGATAATTATCTCGATTGTAATTACTGCTAACCCAATCCCCTTTGGAGAGACAAATAATATCGTATCCGAGGGAGTGCGAGCAATCTCATCTCCGTTCTTATTCATATTGGCTTTTCTGATCTATCGGAACAAGAAGGGTTTGGTCCCTTCTACGGAGAGCTGAATAGGATTTGGGCAGAGTCCAAGAGGACCCTCAAACCAGAGGTGAAGGTCGCTCCAGCGCGCGCGCGCTATACAGATTCAGCCATCTTGACGACTTCTTCCATGCTGAATTCGGATGCGTTTGTGATTAGTTCAAATTCCGTATCTCCGTCTATCCATCTGAGGATGCCGCTAGAATATCCATAGAATCCAGGATTTCCACCGATTGTAAGACGTGTGCCCCGCTCATTCTCCTGTTTTCCCTCGAAGAGCTGTTCCACCAGAGATTCGAAGGACCCTGGCGTCCTCTTCTGAATTGTCATCATGAATCCGCCAGAATCTAGAAGGTCACGGCGAGTCGCATCTGCATCCAGAGGTCTTTCAGAATAGACTAAGATGATGGAACCTACACCCATAGGCGAGGTGTTAGAAGCCCGATAGTCGGTTAGTCTTAGGTTAGATCGGATATCCGTAGGGTACTTGAGGTCGAATTGGGAACGAGAAACAAGGGTAGTAGTCTCAGCAAGTGAGATACTCACTCCGTTGAGAGGGTGGGGTGGAGGTCCTGTGGCTTGGGTTTGTTCTGCTGGCTGAGGTTGATTCATGAACGCATAACCACCTAACAAGAGTCCGACAACCACTATCAGGATGAATGCGGGACGTGGATTAAGAATCATTGAAATCTATCACTCATGGAACTGTTCCCGTTCATATGCTCTAACTATCCTATGGGTTTGCAGGGACAAGGCGTTCAACTA
>JACZWF010000014.1:0-4605 GCA_022572285.1 Nitrososphaerota archaeon
ACTGAGCACACTACTAAATTTGAGTTCGGGATTTATCCCTAATCTTTGGGACATAACCCTTATATATCTTATCAGTAATTTGTATCCCGGTGGAGTAGAAGTGTCCAAGGTAATTCATGGTGAATCAAAGACTTTTGAGGATGAAGTTGTTAAATCAAATATACCTGTTTTTGTTGACTTTTGGGCAGAATGGTGTGCGCCATGTCGAGCAATAACCCCTATACTGGAGCAGCTTGCATCAGATTTTGAAGGTAAAGTGAAGGTCGTAAAGATTAACATCGATGAGAACCCCGACCTGGCCCAGAATTATGGAGTTCAGGCAATTCCAACACTTCTTATCTTTAAGAACGGGCAAACTGTCGATCGAATAGTTGGTGCTGCACAAAAGAGCCACTACGCTGATAAGCTCCAAACAGTCATTGGAAATTAGTATGTGGAGGTTGATCTCCTGAACTTTAAGTTGAGATTGACTCAAGCAAGGAATTTCGATGAGGTATTTGAAATTGTGAAAGCTTCAGTTGAAGATGTGCTAGGTTTGCATAGAGCTGGCCTTACACTTGTACTAGCAGATCTTCCTAACGGCATTGGCGCTTATCATATTTCAGGTAGTAATGCTATAGTCCTTAACAGATCTATCTTGGATGCTGTTAGATCAGTAACGAGATCAGAGGAGCAATTGAACTCTTTCATATATTCAATCCTCACTCACGAATACCTTCATAGTCTAGGCTATGTGGAGGAATCGCAAGTTCGACCTCTTGTTAGAAGGATCAGTCAGGAGAGTTTGGGTCCGGGTCATCCCTCCGTTACTATGGCATCTGGAGATCTCTTCAGTCTATATCCCCAGTTAAGGGCTCTTGGCGAGGGCAAACTGGGTGAAGATTTTGAGATTATCAAAGAATTTGATAGGTCCAGTATGCCCTACATTGGATGAGCTGGTCTAGACATAGCCAGCCTCTAGCTAGTTAACGTGTTATTCTCCCACCCTCCAATACCAAACTATTTTATGGTCAGAGTACTAGTTGAGCTTAATTATGATTAAAGGAATAAAATTATGTGTTAACAGTCAAACTCCTCTTTTAAGGTTCAAAACATCTTACGTTGCCCTACTTGACAAATATGGTTACCTTGATAGTCCTCTCGATATTAGTCGATTAGAGGAAGATATTGATTATCAGATAACGCCGGGTGGGGTAACATCAATGATTTTTCCTCTATTGCGTCGATTGATGAGTGAGGGCACGGTTGCGAATTCTTATTGGGTCGCTCTAGGACCCGATGCTCCCCCTGAGGCCTCTGGGATGGGTATACAGTTCATTAATATCGATTTAGGAAAGCGAGATCTACCTCGCTATGCAAACTTCAAGGAATGCATTTGGAATGCGGTACACGGATTGAGCTCGTCTGAAATCGTCCCTGAGGAGTATCAGGCATACACACGCTACAACTGGCTTACTGCTCGAACCCTTCTGAACCTTCTTCCTAATGTAGATCTATACTTTATTCACGACTTTCAACAACTTCAAGTTGGGCATCTGATCGGCCCCTCGGCACCCACTGTTTTTGAGTGGCATATCCCATTCCGCGTTGAACCTCTTTCTCCTAAGATGCGGTTATTCATCACAAAGAATATTGCAGGTTTTGATGCTATGATAGTCAGCACCAGAAGAGATCTCGAAGGACTAATTAGAGCCGGTTATCATGGAAGTGCTTATCAGGTATACCCATATATCGACCTAGAGCATTGGAGAAATGGCCCTTCTCCAAACATACAATCTAAAGTCATGGATAAATTCGGTCTAAGTAATGATGACTTCATTTTGCTCACTGTCGGAAGAATGGATAGAGTTAAAGCCCAAGATGTTGCAATCAGAGCTCTAGCGCTTCTTAAGAAGAAATATCCTAAAGCGAAACTACTGCTTATTGGTAACGGGAGCTTTACCGGAAGTGCCCAAGGAGGTCTCTCCCATTCCAAGGCGAGGGTTTGGTTATCCGAACTACAGAATTTGACAAAGGAATTGAGGTTGGAAGAGTCAGTGATCTTTGCTGGATTTCAACCCGATGAAATTGTCCACGCTGCCTACTCCATGTGCGATGTAGTCTTAGTTCCTTCAAATATCGAAGGATTCAATCTTACATCGATTGAAGGGTGGATCAATAGGAAGCCCATTGTGGTAAGTCAAGGGGCAGGCTCATCTGAATTGATAAATGAAGGAGTAAATGGTTACTCTTTTCCGCCTAAGGATCATGAAAGGTTATCCCGAAGAGTTAGTAAGTTATTGTCTAATGGTGAAGCAGCAAGTAAGATGGGTGAAAGTGGATCTGACACTGCACGGATATGCTCAATTGATCAACGTTTGAAATCAGTAAAGGAAGTCTTCGAGGATGTATTGACGAAATTTGGCTCATAGAGCTGATCTCTGTGGAGTTAGGTCAAGAGTCTGAAATATCAGAAGATAATCCCTAATATGCCTCGTAATAAGGAAATTCTTTCTTACATGTTCTTTTCCTATTTTACCCATCTCCCTAGCCTTCTTTGGATATCGTAATAGTGAAGCTATCGCCGCACTAGCCTCGTCTACTGTTGTAACAAGGAATCCATTATGGCCGTCCATTATTTGAAGAGGTATACCCCCGGCGTTCCCGCCTACAACAGGTTTACCCTTCCATAGAGCCTCGCTTACAGTGAGGCCGAACCCTTCCCTAAGGGATTTCTGAAGAACAACGCTCGAAACCCTCTGCAGTGCATTGACTTCAATGTCAGAAGACGGGGGTAAACTTAGAATATGTATCGATTTGTTTCCTGCTGCTTTCTCGAGCACTGCATTATACACTTCTTGACCCTCTGGATCGTCTGAAGCAAAACCGCCAGCTAGGACTAATTGGCTCGCTAATTGTTTCTTTCTTTTAGGATCTTCTTTGGTTTCTGACATGAAGGCCCGATCCTCCATTCTAGCTAAGAATCTCGAAGGTATTAGATCACTTGATGCTCTGAGTTGCTTATACATATCAACTACCCCTTCTGGATCCTTAAGTCGATCGAACCGGCCTATCTGTGTCACTATAGGTTTCTTCATGGTTATCCCAAGTTTGTGCATTACCTCATTTATCTGACCCTCTTTCAAATCCTGGTTCTTGGGACTCAATGGATCTATTGATGGTGGTACGATAAATTGTCGGAGTCTAAGATCCTTCTTAGCAAAGGAGTCTATATGGAAGACTGCTGCGTCGTATGCTGATACTGATTTCTTAAGAAAGTCCCATACTTCAGGATTGGGTGAAGAGAGATCTATATGGCATCGCCATATCCATTTTCCTTTTCGTCTAGGAAAATTAGAAATTATCGACGCTGGTTGTGGATCATGAATTATGACAAAGTCTGCGTCATTTAGGAACTGCATGTCGCTGGCATTCTCTTCGTTCACCTTCAGGAGGTGCTGTTTCATCTCATCTCTCAACTCCATAGGATTTCCATGAAGTGCATTGTGGATCCCTTTTGTAATTCTAAAAAATTCATGATCTCCCTCAATTACATGCCATTCAGCATCTAGTCCAACGTCCATCATTAACGGAACCATTGTCGACAGTATCTCAGATACTCCTCCACCGACTGCAGCCGAGTTTACATGGATTATCCTTCTGTTCCCAAGCCTGTCCGCCATTGTGTGAATTTCATTGATTTCTTGAGATCCCACTATTTTGTTATAATTTCGTAACCGCGAAGATCTGAGTTTTTTAACCTGCAAGAGATTACACCAGTTCTTCGTCTGTCTCCAGTCTAGAATCTGGCATTAGTTCGCTTCTTGATTTCTTTCACTAGGGCATCTGCTGCCTCTGGAGTAAGAGGTAGTTCATCAATAACAGATCCTCCATGAAATTGACGGTTTATCACTACTTTACGTTGTTCTTGACTTCCAGGCCTAGATGGGATTGGCTCTATTGATATATTATTGATATCTGAGATTGGTATTGTTGGATGTTCTGCTCCCTTTAGGAGTATGGTTAAGGCATTCTCGAGGATTGAATCTCCACTGACTGTCTCTCTAAGTTTTTCAATGACTTCTGGCATAAGCCGTACGATTATCGAGTTATGAGTCACATCAATAATTAAACCGTTGGATTCGATTGAGAGATCAGAATCTAATGAGGCCATATGCTTACTGCATGTTTAATTTACATCCTCTGATTTAAATCTGAGAACGCTTTGTGACTATCTCTTTGGATCATCTACAAATCCTCTTTCCGACTATCTCGCGGCGAATCATTTGAGATATCTTGTCGACCAGTTTGAGGATATGGGTAAGGTCGTTAAACGTGCGAATTTGGTTTGTCTCCTATTCGACTACGACGGCACACTTTCAAAGATTGCAAGAACTCCTAGTGAGGCCAAGCTCTCACATACGGTGCGATCACTCCTTCAGGAGGTTGTTAAAAACGATAAGGTGTTGTTGGGAATTATTTCTGGAAGGCCGATTGAGGAGCTAAAACAGGTGGTTGGGGTAATTGGTGCATATTATGCTGGGAATCATGGATTTGAAATCGAGGGTCCCAACTTTCGATTTTTACATCCCTTGCTAGGGAATTATAGGGCTGAGTTATTAATGA
>JACZWF010000014.1:4615-14897 GCA_022572285.1 Nitrososphaerota archaeon
TGTTCGGCGCTTAAGGACATCTCTTTTATCATTTGAAGGCGTTTTGATAGAAGATAAGGGTGCAACAATTAGTGTACACTATCGCCTAGTTAATGATGAGGTAGTGCCAAAGGTTAAAGCAAGTTTCTTTGAAGTAGTTCAGGATGTAGAAACCGTTATACTAACAGAGGGAAAGATGGTTCTTGAGGTGCGACCAAAAATAGATTGGGATAAAGGAAAGGCGGTGAATCTCATCTTAGGTAAGTGTGGAGCGCCTGATTTGGTTTTCTATGTGGGTGACGATCAGACAGACGAAGATGCGTTTCTAGCGTTACAGTCTTTCTATACTATACTTATTCTAAACGGGAAATCAGATTCTCGTGCCAACTATTATCTGCGAAATCAGGGTGAGGTTGAAACATTTCTGAGATGGTTTAGTGCCAATCTAACGGTGTAGGATCGTCCTAGGTTGTATCTTGTTCAACTCTCTTTCCCGGTCTACGCCTCTTCCTTACTAAGTATCCTCCATAGGCGACCCATGCAATAATTATTACTATGATCGCTATCAAGTTGATGTTAATTTCGGGTGGGGGTGGAGGTGGACAAGCAATCGTAATGTCTACCCAATTACTCTGATCTGCAGAGGCTGCACTTAGACCGGGGGGCAGCGCTGTAATCACGGCCGCATCAGATGCGCTATCATCAAAGAGTACAAATCTAGCCCCAATAGTACTTCCACACTCTGCAGCGAGATCGTTTGCGTCTCCAGAGTTGAACGCGTGAACAATCTCAAAGTGGTTGAAGCCCTCATTATCTCTCCCAACAAAGCCATCCACGTCAAGCACACCATCATTGAATATAGCTCCCCCTGGACCAACAAAACCATCTCCTGCGCGATTCCTCGCACCTATCGATATTGTATCTTCACCCTCATCAAAGTCTAATCCATCGTGACGAACATCGAAATCAATGGTAAAAATATCTAATGATACATTAACCACTTCGTCCAAACTATTATCCTCTACTCGGGCGGCAATATAGAGGCTCCTTGCATCATTCATTACGAAGATTGTGGCCTCTCCCTCAGGAATTGAATAGGTTATCTTCTCGGCGGCTCTCCATTCATCATCTCCAATTATGCCATCCATATTCGGTGTGGTTGTGGTGAATGCCTCAAAAGAGTCACCGGAGTGTGCTAATACTTGAGGTAGTGGTAATGATGTGTTTGAAACCAAGATAGCCAGCGTTATGACGGCTACGGCCGAAAAGACGGAGTATTTGAGGTGCGAGCGAGAATGTGAGGAAACTCTAAACCTACTTGTCTTGAAGTTCAACATAATCACCCCTATTTGGGTGATTAATATTTCTGCCTGACGGACCAAGATCTTTCTCATGCGGGTTTTCTGTCGCATCTGATACAAGCCAATCTTTAACTCAGCATTTACTCAAAAGTCTCTAATTTGGAAAGCCGACAACGCCTAGAACAAATTGTCGCGAGTATAGAATACACGCCTACAGGTATCCAAGGAATTGATGAATTACTAGAGGGTAAGGGACTTCCAAAGGGCTCTGTTGTTTTCGTCGTTGGAGGTCCAGGCAGTGGTAAGACTACACTTGGATTACAATTCCTATGCCATGGGCCAAGTGTCAATGAAAATGGTGTTTACATATCTCTTGATGAGTCACTAGAATCTGTAATTAGGAATTCGGCAACGGTTGGCCTAAACGTTGGACAGCTGTATAAGGAAGGAAAGCTCTCTCTGATTGATGCTTCTCCAATAGTATCGGTGCAAGGAGAAATTGCTGCTTCAAAATTCTTGCGCTCTGCTGAATCAGGCTTAACTTCTCTAATGCAGAGAGTAGAGGCAGCTACACGTACAAATGTATCTAGGTTAGTTGTTGATTCGTTGGCGACTCTTATCCTCCAATTTCCAAATGACGCCGAAAGAAGACTGGCAGTGAAAGGAATTTTGGAGACTATTCGTCCGATTAAGTGTACAACTTTCTTAATCTCAGAATTATCACATTCCACGATAGATCGAGAATATCAATTCGAGGAGTATTTGGCAGAGGGAGTTTTTGTAATGCGAGCAATTAATAAGCCGGGTGTAGCCCTACAGACCTTCACTGTAGAGAAAATGAGAGGGGTGGATCACGACAAGCGACCTCATCCATACAAAATAGGTAGTAATGGAATTGAAGTATTCCCAACTGAAGTAGCAGATTATTAGGCATCCCTCATCGTTAGAATTAGTTTAGGATCTGCTTTCCACTTTAATCAGATTCCTATCTACTGCTTGTGAGTTGTTACGATAAGTGTTGAAGACTTGAATGTGCTATATTTGATGAACGTGCGCGCGCTTTCTCACTGCAACCATAAGCTTGGAGGTCTCCTGCAACTTCGCTGGCGCCCCGATGAGTTAGAACTATTCTCCTGTCTTGTTCATCGCCGGCTTCCAAGAAGCGGAAGCATAACCCTTCTTTCCCTGTCCCTATCTCTCCAGTGACTAGGATTGCTGACTTCTCTGGATAACCTGACCCCAAAATGCTATCTAGCTGAGGGAATCCTGTTGAGATCAATGATTAGGTAGCCTGATAAAGTGTTTCTTATCAGATTCAATATAATGCTAGCTACCTTAATATTGGTTGAAATATGACTAGATCGTTCTTATTTTCAAATAATCATAGGCGGCCCTAGAATCCTCAAATGCGTAATGAACTTTTTGGAAATCCTTTCTGAAATCTGTAACTTTTTGCTTAATATTTTTTGGATCCTCCTTCCCAATTATTATCTTTGTGATGAGGTCTGCGACCTCGATCATCTCCGACTCCCTCATGCCTAGCCTAGTGATTTCTTGGACTCCGAATCGCAAACCTCCAGGATGCATATAATGTCTACCGGCCTGAATATCTCCAGGTAACAGCTGTCTGTTTGCAATAATATTTGCATTCTCTAAATCTTTCTCTAACGTTCCTCCATCGCCTTGTTCTGAAATATCTACAGCCATCTGATGTGATTGTGTGAATCCATTCTTTTCGCCTAACAACCTCAATCCTTTATCATGTAACGCCTCAGCAAGAGCTTTTGCATTTTTAACTGTCTGTGATGCATATTCCCTCCCGAACTCGATCATCTCCGCAAATACGATCGCCTTTGCTGCAACACTGTGGAGGTGGTGGTTGCTTGTATTGCCTGGAAAGACAGCTTTCTTAATCTGATCTGAATATTTATTAAATGATAGAACTGTTCCGCCTTGAGGTCCCGGTAAGGTCTTATGTGTACTTAGTGTCATGGCTTGTACGCCCTCCCGAAGGGGGTCTTGAAATTCTCCTCCGGCAATCAGTCCCGAGACATGTGCCGAATCATAACAAATGAATACTCCGTGTTCGGTGAAGAAATCTCTTAGATCATTAATTGGGTGTGGAAAGAGGAACATGCTCCCTCCAAACATAGCCATTTTTAATTCACTCTCATTAACCTTGATGATCTCCTTTACTTTCTCTTTTGTTTTATCAACGTCGATATTCATCTCCTCTTTATCAAAAGCAAAATAGTCTACTTGAAGTCCATGTACTAGACCTGCCGTACCTGAGAAGTCTTTTCTTCCAGTGGAGATATGTCCTCCAGAAGGAATTGCTAGAGCAATCATTCGATCTCCTGGATTGGTGAAGGCTGAGTAGACGGAGAGATTTGCGCAAACTCCTGATATTGGTCTTACATCCGCAAATTCTGCTCCAAATAGCTTCTTAGCTAGTCCTATACAGATTAGTTCTACTTGGTCTATATACTTGCAGCCTGCATATACTCTTTCTCCGGGCCATCCATTCGGGGGCTTTTATTATGAGCCCTCTCCGCGTATCTATTCCCGAAGTCGGATATGTATGCCTCTCTTACAGCTGGGCTTGGTATATTCTCAGATGCGATAAGCGGTATTGATGCTGAAAACCACTTATGATGCTCTTTTATGAGATTGAATACCTTGTCGTAACTTTCTCTTGATAACTTTACTACCTCTGGCTAAAGGGACTTCTAGATGAGAGATAAGGTTTTTCTCTTTAATATTCTAGTGTTCAATTTTAGGGCCCCCAGTTTCATGTTGTATCGATAAAGACGGAGAGAATGTATTACTGAATGCTACCTAGCTGAAATCAGTTATTCTCTTCTGAAGGAGATTTTCCTTTATGAGTGAGCTGTTGCTAATCCAGCGTTCTCGTCGGATTGTTAGTTTAGAGAACGAGTAATCTAAGGCCTCTGGCAGGTTGTCGAAGGTCGCGGGTCTATGTCGTAGTTGCTCTCTTGTGCTCTCCCGAACATTCCAAACTCCCACTGGCACTGAATACCCCGGATGAATCTCTCGAAGTAGCAGGGCGCCTGCCTGCCTTTTCTCCCTGTTTAGGGCCTCGGCAGTCGAAAGTCTGGTCGAGTAGTAGCATCCTCCTACGCTGGCATATGTCTTCCTTCCGCTGTATCCCTCATGATCGCCTATAACCGATGGCTGATGCCCTTCTTGATTCCATTTTGTCTTCGGAAACCAGGCTTCAATCCACTCAAACTCCCATAAATGAGGAAGCAGTATAGCCACATAGATGTTGTCGAGATTCCTGAGATGATAGACTCTAAACTCATTTATTGTGGGGTACTGTTTTATTTTCTCTATTAGATCTAAAGATATCGTATCGTCAACCGCAGTTATACTCCATCTAGTTGGGACAATCTTCCTGGAATTTGCCATTCCAAGATTTCCAATACTAAGCGCCTTCTGAATTCTCGAAATTAGGACGTTGTTTTCGTATAACGATATTATCGCATTTTTGGTCTTCAAATCCTTATCATAATAGGCCTTCTCTATGCGTCTGTCTACGGTTGTGTTTGATGATTTGAATGATTCTAGTGGCGCTGATGGGCCAAATGGTAGTGTATCTCCATCAAAAGAGGTTTGTTGTTTAGGTTTGATGGAAAGTCTAACCTCTAAGTCTACAGGTTTTGCTGCCATTGCTAGTTCTTGCAGTGTTTCTATGAACCGGCCTCCCTTTATGGCGTTAGATACATTGATTCTCATATTACCATGAATTAGGGAATGTCTGTAATTGATAATTTCGTCTAATGACTTTCCGAGCCAAAGCTCTGGTGTATCTAAAATTTCAGTATCTCCGTAGTATGGTGGAAGCACGGGACCGAGTTGAATATTTGGGTAACCGTATCGACCAACGAATAGGCCTGGAGGTGTTGATCCGTTTACTAGCTGTGAATTAGTGCTGTTGGCCGTCACCCTAATTTGATCGTCCGTTTTTCTCATGATAAAGATATCCTGGCTAATGTCTAACTAATCTTCATGTCGTCTATGCAGTGAGATCTCTTCTTTACTAGAAGTTCTGTCTCTAGCTGATCCTCGGAGAGCCATATTTGGCAGTTGAGGCAATGATAGCTTTTCAATAGTAACGCTTCTCCAGTCATTCAATGAATTTGTATTTTGCTCTTTGGAGTTCGCTATTGAACTAATTTTCACGAATTGTGTCGAAAGAGATTTAAGTCATGACAGATTTTCCTTGTCGCCAAATCATGAGTACGAGGAAGGATCGGAAGAAATCGGCGCCCATGCCTGCCTCAAGTGCAGGTTTGCTTAGATTCTTCGAGGATGATAACCAAGGCATAAAGATAAGGCCTCAGTACGTATTAGCACTATCTGCTGCTCTTGCAGTGATCTCAATACTGATGCGGGTATTTCCGGTCATCTAGAAACATCTAGCTGCGGATAGTTTTTTATTGAATTCAGTTTCTAATCTTCAGCGGCGTTTTGGACTACTTTTTACTCTACCATCAGTCACCCGGGCAATACTTTTATCGGGCAGTGCCTCCATCTTAATCGTTCTCCTAGGCATCACGTTCCGTGGAGTTTCTGTGCTTTTGCTAACTCCCTTAATGATGGGGAGTTTTCTGTTGTCTGTTGGTGTTGAGAGGTTAATCTTACGAAATAGTCCTTTCGCCACTGTCAGACGACTTTTCGGTATGGCCATTATACCTCTCTCGTCTTGGCTAGTTGTCGGTTCTATTGGAGTAGTTGTAGGATTATCAAGTAACTCTGCAGATAAGTTCTACTCAATGATGTTAATGGGGATGTTTTTGGCTGTAGGTATCAGAGTTCTAATTTTGGGAGGTATATTCTTTGAGAAACTTATAGTGGGGTTTCTTGTAGCGTTTATTCAGCCTATGTTTCTTGTGTTAATCCTGATTCCGGTCTCTCAGATTCAAGCGCTCTTAATTCAACCCTCTATTCTAATCTTAGGTATGGCAATTCCGATTTCTGTCCTGGTGTACCAGGGATTTCTCGTTAGGCGGGGAAAGAGTCTTCTGAAGTACTCCCCATTGGATCTTTTAAGAATATTCCTTCTAGCTTGGGCGACGGATCGCCCCAATGAACTTGAAGAAATATTTGAGAAAGAGAGCTCTTCTAGGAATGTCGTATCTAACACGTTAGAGTTCACTGTTGGTGGTGCTTCACAAATAGCTATGGTTATACCTGGAGTTCATCCAGGTCCGTTCTATCCTGTTGGCAGTAGCAATCTTCCTTTTCAATTGTACCAGTGGTTCTTAGATCGAAATTTCTTGCCGTCCATTTTCCATGGTATTTCTGGGCACGATCTAAATTTGCCTTCCGGCGCCTCTGTGAAGAGGTTTATGAGTTCGATGAAGGATCTGAAGGTGGTGGCTACTGGAGATGAATGCACGCCCCCCATCTCTGCCTCAATGAACCGAGCGACGGTCACAGGAATAGCCTTTGGAGATTCGGTCTTGTTATTACTCTCTTTATCACCATATGGAGGAGAAGACTTTCCAAGATATGTGAAGAATGATCTTAATGAGTTAGCTTCGCATAATGGCTTCGTCAATTGTCTAGTGATTGATTCACATAACTCACGCGGTGTAGCGCCACGCGATTCGGATTGTAGGGATTTGATATCGGTTGCTCGAGCAATGTTGAGTGAGATGAAATTCATGCGTCAAACTCGATTCCGAGTGGGATATGCACATTCTTCGGAGCTTAAGGAGGTTTTGAATTCAGATGTTGGGCCTGGAGGAATTAGTCTTATTATGTTCGAGCTAGACGGAAGAAGCTTCTCAATTGTGAGTGTCGATTCTAATAATATTGTTATTGGTTTTAGAGAGCAAGTATTATTATTATTAGATAATAATTTGATAGAATTATGTACAACTGATACGCATTTCAATGCTTCAAAAGTGATGAATCCATTAGGTTATTTAGCCCTCGGGGATGTAAGCAAGGCTGAAGATATTGCCTCAGTGATTAATAGGCTTGCTAGTTCTGCAGATAGCCGTGTTACAAATACAACGTACAAAATCAGGACGGTAAGAAACAATATTAATGTAGTTGGAGGAAACGTCTTAGATAATTTTTCGATGTGTTTGGACGAGATGATCAGGTATGCAAGACTAGGAGGTATTGCTTCTTCAATTTTTATCATTTCCGTTATTATGCTTTCAATAACCCTTTAGGGTTGTGAGTTGATTGTAGAGTTTGAAGTTTGGAACCTCTGGGATTAGAGGCGTTTATGGATGTGAAATAGGGGTAAGTGAGGTTCTTGAACTTTCGGTGTCTGTGGCTAGCTTAGGAAAGACTCAACGCTTCGTTGTTGGGAGTGATACAAGAGATAGCTGTAAGTTAATAGCTCAGTCTTTTGCTGCTGGCCTGAGTGTAGGTGAATCTGAGGTAGGTTTAATGGGAGTTGTACCTACTCCGGTTCTTGCTTTTTCAACGCGTGAGGGTAAATACGCATTTGGTCTCTCCTGCACGGCTTCTCATAACCCTCCTGAATTTTGTGGAATTAAGGTATTTGATAATAGTGGTATAGTAGTGTCATCACGAGTTGAGCGACAAATAGAGAGTGGGTCTAAGGTCCGGAGTCGCAGTGGAAAGTCTCTAATCATACAGGAAGAGTACCTCGGCGCGAAGTATATTGAGCAACTCCTGAAAAAGTTTGGTTCTGCTCATCGTAAGTTTAGGATATTAGTAGACTGTGCAAATGGGGCGGGTGCCCTTTATACTCCTAGAATATTAAGTCTCTTGGGGCACGAGGTAGTTTCTATTAATTCTCACCTCAGTTCAATTTTCCCAGGGAGGAATCCAGAACCGATCGCGAAGAACCTAGTAGAAGTTTCCAATCTTGTTAGAGATCTTGGTGTAGATTTTGGGCTAGTACATGATGGTGACGCTGATAGGCTGGTTCTAGTGAAACAGGATGGCGTGATAGTTCCCGATTATGCTTTCTCCTATATTATGCTTAAGATTGTTTATGATAAGAGTCCCGGTAATATTATAATTTCAATAAATTCTTCGACTAAATTAGAGGTTTTGCCAAAGGAAATGGGCTTTCGGGCAATAAGAGCTAGGTTGGGGAAGACGTTTTTAGAATTAAAGAGAGTTGGGGGCGTTTTTGCGACTGAACCAAGTAAAATTGTAGATCCTGCTTGGGGTTTATGGGAGGATGGTATTTATGCTGCTGTTATGTTAACTCAGTACCTGTCTAAGTCCGATTTTTCCCTTACGGAGATGTTAGCTATGGTTCCTCACAGCGTGTATTTGCAACAAAATGTTCGTGTTAGACCATTTAAATTTCACTCGTTGAAGAGTAAGGTTCTAGGTCATTTTGAGTCTATGGGGATACAGACCGTTGAAGAAATAGATGGTCTAAGGGTCACTTTTAATGATGGATCTTGGATAGTGTTTAGATTATCTGGAACGGAGCCTCGGGCAAGAATCTATGTAGAAAGTAATGATTCAGCTCTTTCGACCTCGCTTCTGCGTCAGGGTATTGCAATCTATGCAGCTCTATGAGATTATTATGAGTTTAGGATCTTGCTAGCAAGTTCTTTTAGTTCTTCATGGTTAGTCTTTGGCCTAACTGGCATTAAGGAGTGTATGGGGGTACCTCCATCACCTCTAGAACGAGGAATGATGTGAATGTGAATGTGAGGCACCTCCTGCCCACTATCAGCGCCATTATTAATAGCAATAGTGGTAGCATGCGTTCCTGTTATAATGTGTATTTTTTTGGTGAGATAGGATGTCGTCTTAAATAATGTAGATATCTCTTCTGGAGCGAGCTCATGGATAAGTGTTTTGTGGACTTTTGGTATAACTAGAGCGTGTCCTAATGCGAGTGGATTGATGTCTAGGAAGGAAAGTGTGGTATCATCTTCATGGATCTTATGGACGGGGATTGTGTTATCTATTACCTTACAGAAGGTACAATTGAGGTTCATGGAGATTGTTTAACCTGAACCTTTTTTAATTATTACAGTGTTTTTGGTGTTTAATGATAGCTTTTCAAGATCTAATTATTTCAGCTCTTGCGAGAGGTTATCAGATAGGTCCGGATGCCTTAAAGATCTTAGAAGATTCTCAGAGTACTAATTATGATGAAGTTATTTCATTGATTATAGAGAAAAAGCGCACCTCAGCCCCGGGTGACTTTGTAATAAATAAGAGTGATCTAATAGGAATGGTCTATAGTCCTGTAGAGGCAATAGAAGAAACCAATGCTGTTACTACAGTTGAACCAGATCAAGAATTTGAGATTATTAGAGATGTCGTGGAGGAAGGAATGGCCCTTGAAGGTATTGACGGGTACTGGACTCTTTTTAAGAGTAGATTTGAGAAGTTTAAGAAAATTGCTCGCGAGCGGACGGATTCGTTTCAGGTTACTTCTATGCAAAAATCTGCAGTTCAATCGAATAATAAGATCTCAAAGATTGCTGGCCTCTTATCATGCAGAAGGGGTGAGCGTGGACGGGTTCAGATTACGGTAGAGAATGAAGGTGGGAGTGTAAATGCCGTAGCCTTGAATGAATCTGTTAGGCGTAGGGCTCTTGAATCCCTTCTAGACCAGATGGTTTTGGTTGAACTGGAACGGAGTAAAAGTGGCCGGAATGTAGTTAAGGACCTTCGGCCATTGGATGTGCCTGATCGTTCTATTAACTCTTCTGGAAAGGTCGTGTATGGTGTATTTTTATCAGATATTCATGTAGGTTCTAAGACCTTTCTCAGAAATTCTTTTGAAAAGTTTCTTTCCTGGTTGTCGGATAGATCGGGAGAGGACAGTGAAATAGTTAATCGAATAAAATACCTAGTTATAGCTGGAGATGTTGTTGATGGTGTGGGAGTATATCCAGGTCAAGAAAATGAGTTGGAGGAGAGGAATATTGTCAAACAGTATGAGATGTTCGCTTCGCTGATTGATAAGGTGCCGAAGAACATTCATATTTTTGTAACGCCGGGAAATCATG
>JACZWF010000143.1 GCA_022572285.1 Nitrososphaerota archaeon
TACTGTACCTCTGTAATACCAGCGACCAGCATCCAATCCTCCTCCGTACGACTCCTTCAGATTGTATTTCTCCATAAGATGGTTAACCTTCTTTTCTATCTCTCCTATTATCCGGTCTCCTGTGCTATTAGCCTGTGCAATTAATCGCAAAGCCTTTAGGAGGAGATCATGCACTGCTGGATAGCGCTCTAAGTCCACTCTGGTTTCTGAATAGTAGTCTTGGTCCTGGGGGAAGCCGACTATGGATGCGCCAAAATAAATCCGGCCATGAGCATAATGTTCTGAACTCTGCAGGTAAGAGTTAAGAAAACCCCTGTAGACTATAAGCAATCTTTTGCGGTGTCTTCGAAGTTGAGACTCCCGTTTCCCGTTAATTCGCCTAGATACCTTGGCTTTCTTGACGGCACGTAAGCGCTTTCTCAGAGACCAAACCTTTCCTTCTCTCGTGTACTCACGTCCCCCCTTCCCTACCTGATGTATCTCACCATTGATGTGCCTCACAGAACTACTTCGAGGCAGAATGTGGTTGAGTCTCCTACGAAGAGATGTAACCAACTCTTCTCTCTTCGTTAGGTCATATTCCAATAATATCGATATCTCCCTAGCAAGTTGGGTCGTGCCCATCCCCTTCTTTTCCTTGGCTAGAATAGCTAGCGCCTTTTTGCGAATTTTTTCATCGCGATGGGGAAAAAGCATTGGCAAACAATGCTTTACATTGAATTCAAATAAAGAATTTCCTCTTCGAGAGCGCGCGCTAATCGAAAGGGGGATCGATGACAAATGGCTTCCACCGAAATTCCGTCCGACTTTAGAGGGAAGCGGAAAATAATCGCTGACATCCTTATAGCTGGCCGAGACGAGGAGGAGGCTCGAGCTAAGGCCCAGACCACTCGAGCATACGTCCGAAAAGTGAAGAGCCAGCTGGTGAAACTTGGGATTCTCGAGAAAGGAATTAGAGGACGCGACCCGAATTATTCATCTCCTGGCCAGCTGGCCGCAAAGCTCTTCAAAAGCTTCATGGAAGGTAAAAGTCTCGCCGAAGCTGTTGTTGAGCATCAGCTGCCGTACCCAACTGTCAGGGAACATTACAGCGATTTTTTGGACTCGAAGACTGTGAGTGAGAATAATATGTTGGAATTGATCGACTTCGACCCGCACAATCACAAGCTGCAGCTGGCTTTTGATGATGTTGGCGGAGAGAAGATGTTTACATGCAGGTGGTTGGTTGACTATGATGTCACCGAGACCTCTTGTGACAGCTATTGTACGAGGTGGAAGGAAAAAAATCCATTTGTTTGGGAGAAGAGGGGTATGAAGTACAAAACACTCGCAGATGGGTCGTCAATTATCCAACCAACTACCCAGCTCTGTGCCTTATGCCCGTTGTATCAGAGGCGTGAAGAGGAGTGAAACTAGTTAGGATTCATTATCAGCGAGCACGCAACTGTAACCCAAGAGAGTGTTGGAGTGTAGGCTAGGCGAAGATTTGCGACGTTAGGATAAGATTCTGACTCTCACATGCTTTCGCAGGTTCTCCATCACAGGCCTGCGTCCCTTCTGCGCGCGCGGTACTCCTTCTGCTGGGGTTTGGTTCTTCGATAGGACTCGCCACGTTATTTGTCCTCTATCCTCTATGAGAAAACAGTCCTCTATCGGCGAAGGATCCAACCTGAGTGATATAGTAATCCTCCATGCTATTGGAATTGTAAGTTAGATGCCCTCCTATGAGTATAGAGTTCAGGTTTGTAGCCGGCTTACCGAGTAGGCTCCATAAGCCTGTTTACGGTGGTTCGGTAGATGGCATCCAAGTATGACTCGAGGCCGGATCGTCTTCCTCTTCCCTTGGAGTCACAAGTTCTGGATTTTGTTGAATTGCCTATTTGCCGTCGGCTAGATTTTTCCCACTTTTCGCTAATAGCATGTCTTCCATTATTCTCCGCTTGCCTTCGAAGGTTTCAGGTAAGTCAAGGTTCATTGAGGTAATCTCGGTGGTTCAGGAATTTACCTGAATCCGGGGCGAATTTAAGAGGGATCCACTCTAAGATGTTGACATATTGGTATGATCACCTTACCTTACCACTTCACTTTCCCTTTCCCCTTTGGATCAACCTGTACAGAAGCGTTTGTGGAATACCATTAAAGAGAGATCAGAGCAAGGTCCAAGGGAAGAATTCATGACTCAAGCAGAAGTGAGAGAGAGCAGCAAGGACCAGGGAAGCAGAAGGAGAGGGAAGCAGGTAAGAGTCAGGAATTCTTACTTACCAAGGGTGGGAGAAGCACAACACTCTACTCTCGGCGCGCGCGCCCGGACTTAGAACGGACCTACTTGAAGGACTTGGTTTTCTAGCTAACTTGGCGGGTAACGATGCGGTGTCCTATGACGCGATTAAGGAGAGGGTCATCCCAGTCCTTGTGGAGGAGGCCAGGGACGAACTTAGGCGGAAGCTAGCTGGCAATTCATATCAGGAATATTTTGCTAGCCTGCTAGGATTCGATTCCCCTGCTTAGTAGCTGACCAAACTCAATCAGGAGACCTAGACAAGCTCCACTGACATAATTGGGAATATTTGCAACTACGACATTTGTTCACATTCCTAGTAGGTTCCGGGTCCGATCCACTAAGAATGCTGATTATAGATCTAGCAGACGAGAGCACTAGATTCCTTAGCCTATCGTCCATGTTGACTATGAATTCGGTGATTGGCGCATCGCTATCTCTTACCCTATATCTCAGTCTTCCATATGATTGATGAAATCCGAGTCTCTCCATACCGAGCATGTAAGCACCGATCTGTGCCTCATGATTGGTCCACGGTTTCCATGGCCTGTTACCGGTAGTTTTTAGCTCAACAACGATTGGGTCTCTTCCATCGGAACAATCAACTTCGTCTGGCGTCCCCACGTAACCTATCTCGGGGCAGATAGCTCTGAATAGTATAGTATCATCACTATTAGCAAGGACCTCACGATTACGCAAGGCATTCTCAATGTTCCTGCGAGAGTGGATCATAGCATCAAAAAGAGACTCTACCTTGACTTCTTCTAATGGGCCAAGAGCCTCTATAATTTTTGAAGCCTCCTCTTCATGGAGCTTGGAACCTTCAATTGTCTCTGGAGTTTCTATTTCTCCGAACAGCTTCTCATTCGAAATTAGGGCCTGACAGAACCACCACTCGCCTATAGAACTGGCAGAGATGGACTTGGAAAGAAATTCCTCCCATTGGATATTCTTGAGACCTTCATCAGGCGTCATTGATTCACTTCAAGAAGCCACTCCTCGTTTAAACTGCCAACCAGATTTGTCTTTACTGTTGATACTCTCGTCTAACTTCTTCTCGATGGGCCTAATTCCTATATTGTTCTGACGGACTCGTTGAGCCATTTGGATATAATCATAAGCATTTTCGACTCCATAGAATTCGATCTCTCCAAGCCCCTTTGAATGGTCAATCTTACCAATACCCTTGACTTCGATATTGAAATCCTTCGGAAAGTCTAAGGCATACTGATCGTTTTCAAAAGCATACTCGGGATGGCCACTTTCTATGCCCTCAACATCAATTCCCCAATCGTATTTGTCGACTAGCTGTAAGAGCACATCTTTCGCTATGGTTAACTGTTCTACAAGCGTCTTCTCTGGATCTATTGTGAAGATGGGCTTCAGGATAGCGCGCGCTAAGCCACTGCAAGATACTCCTGATCGGGTTTAGTTTCAGTGAACGATTTCCACTTTATCTCAGGCACACACCAGGACCCGCGCGCGCGCACACATGACGCAATCAGGATTCTTAGCATGTTCCGTACCATCTTTCGGCTCAGACACGAATACTCGCCTCTAATACACGGACCAAATATTATAAATTTTCTTCGATCCTTACGTATTCATTCAACTTACGTTCGATTTCTCAAGCTTCGATCATCATTGCTGGAGCTTCAATTCATTTTGAACCCATTCTCAGAACCAATAACGCTCCGAGTCCCTCCGGGCCCGTCCATACATGTTTCCTTAATAGGCATTCGATGGTGGGCTACGCACTTGCCATCGAGCATAAGACCCGAGAGGCTGAAGGA
>JACZWF010000144.1 GCA_022572285.1 Nitrososphaerota archaeon
AACTATCAATAATAAACCCAGTTGAAATGTCTAATTTTTTTGGAAGATATTTTCTCAAAAATTTTTTGAAATCGTCTTCTAACGCCCTACCCTTTTCACCTGATTATTCAATAGATTCTTGGATTGTAGCAACATTCTCGGATTGAATTCTATGTTGTAGTTCTTCATGATTTCCCTGTGTATTACCTGAATAATTCCTTTCAAATAAATTACTCCTCCAAATTCCATCCATTACGCCCACCTGAACTTCTAAAACCAACATATCTTCCTTCGTCATTAACGCCACTTATGCGTGCCCACTCATTTCCCGGTCCAGCAGGGTGATCATTAGCGAAGACCCATCCACCCGGACAGCTGAACCTCTCATCTCCAATGAAAACTCCTTCCATCCCGATCAACTTTTCCCAGAGCCTAGAAGTTGAATTTGACTCCAAGCCTTGGATTACGATGCCATCCCAGTATCCCAAACCTGTCCCACCGGTTCCTGTCATTATTCTGATTCGATTGAAGAAACTAATTTCGAATTCAACACCGGTAAGCAATGGGTTTGACATGTCATCAAGGAAAACATCAAAATTTCGTTCACTGGGTCTAACAATAAGTCTGACATGATACCATTGATTGAGATTATATTTTTCAGTAAAGGCGTTCTGAACTCTAAATGTCCCCGACGGTCCGTCAGTAAGCTCGGTAAGGATCCCTCGCCCACCTCGAGGGACATCTCCTCCCCCATCATCTAACAACAACAATACATTCAGATGACGATCAGTTGTTCGAAGGTGATAATCTACTTGAAAATCTCCCGAGAGTTCGGGAAAGCTATGAGAGATGTCTAGTGGAGTATTATCACTTGTGTCACTGAACTCCAACGCCCTAGATCCATCAACAGAAACTCCTCTCTGAGTCTGGAGAGAACCTACCATTTGATGTATGTCCCACCCATGATTACTTGGTGCATCGGAATACTCGAAGCTGTCGACATAAATCACTGTACCTTCAGGAGAGAATACTTCCCGTACCGGTTCCGGTGTTTGGAAGCGAATTCCATCCCAAAATGTCACTCCAACCCCAATCGCCGATGTCCTGATGACTATTCGATCATAGTACGAATCCGCAAGACTGAGCTCTGTATCGATGGGTGTGTCCATGTCGTCCACATAGACGTCCATAGACTTCTCTGTCATATTCACATCAAATCTGATGTGATACCATTGATCTCGGCCGTAATCAAAGTATACTCTATTTTGAACTACAAAGTTAACACCATTGAATCCTGTTGAAATCCCTCGAACTCCATCCGCGACGCCCTCACTTCCTCGCAGGTCCAGTCCGAATTCATCAGAGAATGATCCTATCCTGACATAGTATTCAAATCTAAAGTCACTTTCAATCAGAACAAAAGGAAAGTGGTACTCAAAGCCAGTCGTGGAACTATTATCATCGAGCCTTAATGCATTATTCTTATCCGAGCTAAGGAAGCTCTGAGTTTCCTCCTTCCCTGCTATTGAAACCGGAATCCATCCATTGTTTGATATACTGTCAATGTACTCAAAGCTCTCCTCGAAGAGAAGGGAAAATCCTAGGTCGGGAACCAAATTCCCTTGCTTTCTCAACACATTGGCCAGCTCTCTTTCTACACCAGCAACTTCTTCGTTAAGGTCGTCGACCATTTGATTCAATGCCTCGATCATCTGTTCCTTGTCAAGGAACTGCAGATTCCTATCTTCAAGTTGAGCTATCAGGACTGGAATCTCTTCTAACCTGGATTCTAAAATGGATATCCGGCCCTCTAGACGTCGATTCATCACGGCAGACTGTGTTTCGTTTGTGGTTAGATTTTCAGCTTCTTGGACTAGCTGCTGTACTCTGGTAGCAAGAGAATCTCGCTCGGCAAGTAATGCTTCGGAATTTCTTTGAAGGTCCTCTAAATTCTCGAGCGATAGCTTCGCATCTGCTAGCTCCCTTTCGACATTCTGAAATCTAAATCCAAAGTAGCCTCCTCCTATCCCAATACCAACGCCAATAATACCAATGAGTACCATTGCTGTTGGACGTTCGAGTCTCAACAGATCAGGAGATAATATAGCAAGGTACCTTATAATTCGTCTCTAATCAGAGGAATTTGGGCTCTTCTGAAGCTCTTCCCATGAAATATGCACGCATTGATCACTCAATGACTAAAGCAATGCTAGATTGGACAAGGAAATTTATTGCATGAACTCATGTCAATCTATCGGGATCTCATCTCACCGTGACCTTAATAGTCGAACCGGCGGTTTCCTGTAGTTCGTATGAGAACTATGCCCTCTTCCTCGGGGATGTACTGGGTATAACCAAAAAAAGAAGAAAGCGAAAAAGAAGATTATTGATCGTTTCTTTCAGGGTATACTTTTAGGAATAGGATTTCTGAAGGTGCTGCTGACTTGCCGAAGCTCGGAGGCCTCTCCTCCCATACAACATAGAGCGTGTTATCAAGAAGTTGTATCTGTCTTGGATTCGAAACTCCGTTACTAGAACTCAAATTGATAATCTCGCTAAATGTAATGCCGCCATCAAGACTCACCCTAAGTAGAATATCTAAGGGCCCTATGAAGAAGTCAACTCCATCATTTTCATGGGGAATTCTCTCTGACCATAGAACAAAGACGCTTGAACCGGACGCTACCACCTGCGGATTTATAGATGCTGTACCTGGGTTACTAAGAACGAATATCTTGGAGAAGCTTAGGCCATTATTTGAACTCGTTCGGAAGTAAACTTGTTGCGTCTCTGGTGTAAAGTCGTACCAAGTGACATAAACATGAGAATCGGATGCCACAATTCGTGAAGTCATGACGCGCGCGCGCGCGCAAGGGTTGATTAATATCAGGCCAAGAGTCCTTACCTGAGCCATTCACCTGTTTCTCTTCTTTCTTCGTTCTCGTCAGGATCGCTTCACCATGAATTTGCCAGCATGATTCATTTCCCTCACGATTTGCCAACCATCATCTAGATAATTTACAAGCTCGGATTCCTGAATGACCTTGTGCTCTCCACCATTCTCTTTCTCTTCGCTGCGCGGTCGTAAATGACCGAACGTCGCCTCCTGAATCAACTTTATCGCTTCATCATCGTCGATTTCTCTTCCTAGTTCTCGCTGCTTCTGAATCCTAATCTCCATGGGGTCAAGACCCATGCTTCTCGCCTGTTGCTGGATGAACTCCATCGTCATTTCTCTGAGAAGTTGTTTCTTGTCAACAGCTCCCTTGGGTCTAACCGAGAGTCCAGCCATAGCGTGACTGTAGGCATCACGTAGCTGACCATCTTGAGGCCTCGAGTAAGCTGAAGCAGAAGCTCCGCGTGGAATATGTCCAAGCAAATAATCTACCCAATTCAAAGGAATGTTGCTTGATTCAAGCACAGTTTGAGCTCTCTTCCGCAACATATGTGGGTGGAATGACTTCAACCCTTTGAGATTCGCATTAATTTCAGCTTTGTACGCGTAGAGTTGGACTTGTCCAATCGTGGTCGTCTTGCTCAATGGATGGCCATTCTTCGATACAAAGAGAAGCGAACTATCGGCAATTTTCTCCCCATCCAGTTCACGAGTCTTCAGAAATTCTCTTAATGAGTTCATGGAGTCTCGACCCACGAACCCTATGTATGGGATCTTACCTTTCGTGACCTTCCTTGGAAAGGTGATTTTGCAAGGAACCCTGTCAGCTTCAAAATCTTCCTTGATATTGGCATAAGTTAGTTGCAGGAGTGAACCTATCCTGGCTCCGCTCTCTATTTGAAAGAAGATTATTGTCCTAGTCGGTTGCCTTGCGATCGTAGTAAGAACTACGAGTTCTTCATTGGTTGGGATCTTTTCGGACTCTCTAACAGGAGGTGGCTTCTGAAGCTTGATCTCTAAAGGATAATGATTCGCTTTGTAGAAAGATTTGATGTACAATGCTAAAGTATGTCCTCCTTTTGTCTTCCTTGCGAAAGAGCGTAGCTCGTCTTCAGCTCTGAATTTTTCCTTTACCTTGGTTTTTTCTAGGTCACTCTCTCTAAGAGACAGAAGTTCATCTGGATCT
>JACZWF010000145.1 GCA_022572285.1 Nitrososphaerota archaeon
GCTTCTACGACTCTGCATACGGAGGAACTCCCCCATGGGACATCGGTAGACCACAAAAAGAGATCGTTAACCTATCCGAAGAGGGTTTGATCTACGGTTCGGTACTCGACGTTGGATGTGGGTCTGGAGCCAATGCACTATACCTCGCAAGCAAAGGACATCAAGTATCTGGACTCGACTCCTGTCGAAAGGCGATAGAGAAAGCTCGAAAAGATGCATCTCTGAGAGACCTAGGCGTAAGATTCATCCTCGGAAATGCACTCGATCCTTTTCCACTGAAACACATTGACACATTAATTGATTCGGCCGTCTACCACATATTTTCAGATCAAGACAGGAACAAGTACAGAAACAACATTCATGAGGCACTGAAACTTGGAGGAAGGTACATCCAGCTCATCTTCAGTGAAAATGAACCGTGTGAGTGGGGTGGCCCAAGAAGGATAGAAAGATCTGAAATTCAGAAAGCCTTCAGGAAGAACTGGAGAATTGAAGAGATTCGTGACGCAAGATTCGAGAGCAAGAATGACGAGAAGGGACGAAGAGCTTGGCTTTCCATAATTAGACGTATCTAGTTTATCTTTTGAGAAGACTTACGCCTAGACTGTTTCTGTTTCACATGCTGGGTCGGGATTATAATAGTCAATGAGTTCTCTCTCTTTTGGACTTCTGACTTGACCCCCATTTCAGCTAACACAGTTTCGATCGGAACGGCGAAGAGACTTGTCCACTTGCTGCCCAGGCCATGACGTAGATGAATTTTGGTTTGAGGTCCTGAGGTATTCGCAAAGACCGTCCCTTCACCCCCATATTTCGAAATCAATGTTAGAAATTTTATCCAGCTCTCGAGGTCAGAGGACTGGAACCAGAAATCGACCATCTCCTTAATCTTCGGAACTAGGCTCGCCGCTATCTCTTCGATCTTCTCATCATCAATCGCGTCTAGCAGGCTAACAATAGTCTCCCTAGACAAACTAACCATCCCAAAGCGGTTGGCAAATCTATCCCACTCCACATGCTTTCTCAGCAACCGGTTCACAACTGTATTGAAACCGATATTCTCTTCTCGAGCCTCCATCTGGATTATTCTATGGAGGTCTTCAGGTATCCTAACGGTTGTAAGCTTAGATCTTGATTTCTCCAAAGCAGATATCTGCCGTCAGAATATTACAATGTACTAATTAATTATGTCTAGAACAACCTGGGAAGATGTTCGAGTCTCCAAGCGTATCTGGCTCATGTCAAGACATATAGCTGGAGACCACACGATTGATTCAAGTTTTGAGATAAGCGCATAATAAAATAACATATCTCACCTTGTTTTAATACACAAACTATCGGCCATAGAAGGATTCCTGGTGAGATTCATTAGAAGAAATTCCGGTAAAGTCAACTAGAATCGCTGTCTCTCTATCCATCATTGTATTCTTCGTTGCTATGGGCCTCTCCATAATCGTTCCTGCGCTGCCAACTTACGCAAGGGACTTTGGAGCAACTAATTTCATGATAGGAGGACTTGTCGCCGGTTTTGGAGTTGCAAGAGTCATCTTCGACCTACCAGCCGGAGTAATCACCCAGAAGATAAATGAGAAGATACTGATGCAGTTTGGACTCATAATTATCGTAATCTCCTCTGTCGCTGCAGCATTTGCCCCAAACTATGTGATCTTGCTCGTTGCGAGAGTATTCGAGGGAGTGGGTTCTGCATTCTATATTATTGCTTCAAGTACCATACTTAATGCGGTAGTGTCAGAAAGACGCAGAGGAAAGGCATTCTCCTACTACACCGCTTCTCTCCTACTCGGACCGGCGATAGGGCCGAGTCTCGGAGGGTTTGTGATCTCCCTATACGGCAATAGCGCGCCGTTCCTATTCTATGCACTCTTTGTAGGAATTGGATTGTTCGCCGCTACTTTCTTGTTGAAGAGCTATTCCCCTGGAAAGAAGAAAGAACAAGGAGGCAAATTCCTTGACCTCCTGAAAGACAGATCTATCATATTAGTTGGCTTTGCAAGTTTGGCACTAGCTTTCACTTGGACAGGCCTCAGACTTACTGTAATCCCGATATTCGCTTATGACAACCTACTCCTAACTCCCAGTGGACTCGGTCTCGCACTCAGTCTGACCGCAGGAGGAACTCTGGTAACCACGATAATTGCAGGACAAATAACCGACAAGGTTGGAAGAAGAATTCCTGTCATGCTGGGCTTACTATCGGCCGCTGGCATGGCGATTATTATCTTCACATCTACCTCATTCCTCACGTTCTCGTTATTCATGTTACTCTCAGGACTGACCACAGGAATCTGGGGGCAGACAGTCGCCTGGATAGTTGACTTGGCTCCGAAGGGAAGAGTAGGCACTGCAATTGGCATCAACAGAACCCTAGGGGACTCTGGTTTTGTTCTTGGACCATTATTGCTAGGATATATGGCGACTTTAGGTTTGGCGGGATCCGTTGGACCCCTTCCTTTCTATACCGCAGCGATCTTATTGGCTATCGCAGGAATCCTTCTGCTATTTGCCCGCGATCCCGTTAGGGAATCTCGAAAGACCATATACGAGGGGCAGCCAGGGTAGGTAAACCTACCCACATAACGATTGGACCAATATTTGCTGGCTAACCTCTCTCCTCCGCATATAAACAAGAATTGCAGAAGCTTATACCCGAAACCCTACGGGACGCAAACAATTAGCCACTTGGGGGGCAATTTCTGGCGGATAGATTTGGACAACTTCTGGCTATAGCATTATTAGCAACGGAAGGGATTATTATAGAAGATATCGCGGTTGGACCTATCACTTTCCAGGATGGCATTCGTTATCTTCCTCTTGATGCTAGCCCCGGTCTTTCTCGTAGGCGGCATAGCGTCCGCGTATCCATCACCTGACTTGCCCAGCACAACTATTGATGGCAGAATAGAAAGTATCGACGATCTAGAATTAATAGAATCTCTGTTTACAGCTTCTGTAATTGACGTCACCTCTAGTTGGAATCCAAGCACTGGATTGATTGAGTCTTCTGCCATGGTTCTTGTAGATGGTTGTTCACTTGGAGATTGCGTTCAAGGATATCGAAGGTTCAATTATCTTGGTGGCGAGGTAGATGGAGTTGGATTAAGGATCTCTCACCAACCCTCATTCGAGCCTGGAGAAAGAATCTTTCTTGCGACTGAAGCAGACGGGGGTACATTTGCAATAACTCAAGCTGCAACTGATGATGAGGGGTTCGCTCTTTCAGGTCCAAGGTGGTCCGGCCGAGATGTTCCCATTCCTTATTATTATAACCCGGAAAATGCACGGGTAGGAGATCTCCTTGATCCGCTAAGCGCTCTTCCAACAATACAAAGAGCATTTGAGAGTTGGTCTTCTCCTTCGGGATCTTTCCTCGTCTTTGATTACGCCGGAGAGACATTAGGTGGTGTGGCAAATGACGGGAAGAACATCGTCTCCTGGGGGAGGATAGATGGTAGATCAAGGGTTCTCGCTGCGACGCTTTGGTGGTTTGATACAAATACCAACCGACTGACCGAGTTTGATATGATCTTGGACATCCAGGAACGTTGGACTATGCGTAACACTTCGGTGAACATTGATCTGGAAACTGTAGTATTACACGAAGCAGGCCATGCACTTGGTCTCGGACACACTAACGCTTCTCTAGTGATGAACGCAGTATACCAACCGGGTAATGTAATCAGAATTCTCGGAGAAATTGACATAAATGTTATCAGGGAGATTTATCCCGCGACAACTTACTCATTCTCGACAGAACCTTCAGGACTTGAATTGGTCATAGACGGAATCGTATACCCAACACCAGTCACTTTTGAAAAGTGGGCCCCATCCTCAGGACACGTGATTTATGCGCTTCCAGCAGAGTTCAATGGGAACGCATCGAGATACAGCTGGTCCAGTTGGTCTGACGGAGGCGACGAAACACACTCAATAATTGTGGACTCCGCGGATCATAGCCTAACCGCGGAGTTCTCTGTACAGCATCTGATATCTGTTAGTAGCAAGTTC
>JACZWF010000146.1 GCA_022572285.1 Nitrososphaerota archaeon
GATTGATGCTAATTATAGATCATTACCCCGAACCTACGTCTCCATCATATCGAGTATGTACCTCGTCGAGATATCCATCTGCCACCGAATAGCATTCCAAGACCAATAAGAATCAAGAGAAAGCCGACCAGGATTCCCAGAAATTCGAGGAGGAAAATTATTAAGCGAAATAACGCACCGCGAAGGAGGCCCAGAAAAGCCACCCCGATAAGTATCAGAACCGTTCCAGATATCTGAACCCGATTTACCAATCTCGGGATTGCTGCATCAATTGAGGACTATTTCAAGGTGACGTCAGCTATTTCGATTCTGATACTGAACTTTCTCGAGACAGCTGTCTTAAACAAATTCCTCACCAAGCTCTGCTAACATCGCTCTATTTTTTGAAAAGAATTCTCTCGCCCGTGAGAATATCTCTGTTAACTCTCTCGCCAGTGCGTTCTTCAAATCTGAAGGATGGAGCTCTTTTTTGAGGTAGGAATCTTGGAGGTCTTGGAGGTTTTCAAACGCAACATCTCCCCCAAATTTCGTTTCCCTTTCGATCTTCATCTGACCCATAATGGGAAAAACAATATACTGGCTCAGCTGGATAATTGGGTTATCCTCAACTTGTCCCTCCGGACAATAAGCATTAGTGATCTTCTTCTTTATTTGGTCTTCTGAATCATATACCCTGATATGAGATTCTCTAATAGAAGCACTCATTTTTGCGCCTGATCCTTTCAACGATAGAATTAGCGGAGTCATTATCTCAACTCTAGGTCTGTAACCAAGTTTTGGAAGATACTCCCTAGCAAAAGCCAAGATATGTCGTTGATCTATTCCGCCGAGCTGAATGTCAACTCCCAGATATTCTTCGTCTAATGCCTGCATAATGGGGTACACCAGTTCTGAGACTTTTGGATTCTTCATTCTAGTAACTTCGGAGGCTGCTCTAGTAGACCTAGCTACCGTCGCCAGAGTTGCCATCTTGAAAAGATCCTTGACATAATCCTTATCGTATTGAAACTCGGATCCACGGATAAACTCAGGTGTTCTCTCCCAAGGAAACGATAATTCTATGCACTTTTGGTAGTATTCAGATCGCTTATCCAGCTGTTCCCAAGGAGCTTTTAGGTCGTCCATGGCAGAATGAACATCTGCGACTAAAATCTTGTTCTTTATCCCCGCTTTGTCAAAATCTAGCATCTTCCCAAACGGAATGAGATACCCCATATGGAACGGTCCTGTTACGGTTATACCGTCGTACGCTACTGGATTCGACTTTGTCTCTAGAAGAACGCGCAATTCTTCCTCTGTCAGAATCTCTGAAGTATTTCTTCTCACTAGATCAAGCTTGGAGTCCGGATCCATTAGTTAGTCTTATTTCTTCACAATCCGGAAGTTAATAACGACATCGAGAGAGCCGGCAATTCTTGTTGCTCGAAACTTCAAACCACTAACGGTTCTTCCTGCCACCCAGGGAGTGGGGCAAGTCCCCTACTTGACCAGTACAGACCTGTAATGTTACTGATTGCAATGGTTTCTTTACTCGCTGATCTTTGGTTAATTCTCTCTAGAATCTCAAGGCCTGAACGGGTACCATGTGGGGTCTAGTCTTTCAGATTAGCCTCGATTTCTCATCATGGGTTACTAGAAGTAGGGGGAATGCATTATTCGTACAGTTCGTGTTGGTGCTAAGCGAATTCAAGAAACAGATAATGAGCCAGGCAGGACTTCAATTGAGGTTCAAAATTGGGCTCGAGACTGACTATTCAAAACCTGTAGGATTTGGAGTGCTATTAGTTCTGAGACCGGGTGCAAAACCCTAATATTCTTCGATTCTATAAAAGACGACTTCTAGAATGAGATCCAGGATATCAATTGTTCTTTTGGGTCTGCTAATGACGTTGGCTGTTCTGATCGTCGCGGCTCCACATTCTCTCGCGCAGGACGCTCAAATAGGTGTGACAGAGGAGACTTCCCTGCAGATAGATTCAGTGAGCACTGACCTCCTAGACCAGCTGTTCTACAATCTCGACGAGATAGAGCCCCAAAGTCTTGATATTCACGGAAGTGGTTTTGTTGAAGGTGCTAAAGTAGAGTTCCGCCGCGTTTTTCCAAACGGAACCATCTATTTCATAACTCCATCGAGCGGGAAAATCACGTTCGTAGACTCGACTCTGATTCGTGTAAGCGTTCCACTAGAGTTGTGGCAAGACGATGACGGAAATGTGTTGACGGGTAAGTGGGACGTGCGGGTCATCAACCCCGATGGTGCTCACGGCGTCCTCGATGATGGAGTTGAGGTTACCACTTACCACGGTCTCACCCGTGCAGAACGCGAGGAGCGAGACGCCGACCCCTTGGACCCCTTTTCGCTCTGTATCATTGCTACCTCAGCATACGGCTCGGAGATGGCACCTGAGGTCCAATTCCTCCGAGGATTTCGGGACGAGACGGTCCTATCCACCTTTGCAGGGAGAAGTTTCATGGATGCTTTCAACTCCTTCTACTATTCTTGGAGTCCGGGAGTGGCAGATTCCATCCGAGAGGATGATGAGGCTAAGGCGTTCACTCGGGGCATGATAGTTCCACTCCTAGGGGTGCTCTCGGTATCGTCCAGCGTGTATATTCTGCTCTCCTTTACCCCCGAACTCGGTGTAACACTGACAGGATTCGTAGCGAGTTCCATGCTTGGAGCCATCTACCTCGCACTACCAATGTTCGTTCTTCTCAGGCTAGTATCTCGAAAAATGCGCGGTGTTATCATCAGGAAGGGAATAATTGTCCTCCTGGTCTTGTCGGCGACAGGATTTGCAATTACATCCTTTGGGGTCTACGCTCTTTCTTCGTCTCTCGCTATGTTTGGAAGTGCCACACTTGTGATTTCATCAATGTTTGCTACGTCCCTCATCGTTTCTTCACTGTTCTTAGCGCTTGCAGGTCCAACTTATCTGCGAATAAATTCAATGTGGCATGTTATCACTGACCCCATCAGAGTAAGAAGGGAATAGCGCCCAAGGAATTTTAGTTCGGTGCTAGTTTGTAGCGCTGCCAGGATACGAGTAGTTTGTCACCATTCATCATACGCGCGCGCTAGGATAGAAGGTGAAAAGATGTGGGAGATGTGGATAACATGAGCGTATGGATCTCTACAAGAATGGAAACAATGCAGGAGGTCAGGCAAGTGGTTGTTGAAGCCTTTCTGAACAGAAAGAGTCGTTAGCGTAATTAGAGAACTGACGATCTTTCCTCTTCCTATGAATTTGTAGATCTATGTGCTCATCTTAGTAAGTTCTGAACTTACTTCCCAAAGTCTTTGACCAATTGCCTCGTCGTAGGATTCCTCGGAGGATCTCGTCTCTTTCGCCTTTTCGAAATACTTTCCACTAACGTCAGCTACCTCAGGAGAGGATGCCAAGTAGATGGATGTTCGGGCCCCCTTCTCTGGACTCGGGATAAACGGCTTTAATATTTTCCAACCGAGACGCATGATGAAAGGCGAAGAATCATGGCTAGCGATGTTCGTTGCAACGAGTCCCGGATGTAGGGCATTCACAGTGACTCCGGTTCCTTTCAGTTTCCTCGCCAATTCGTAGGTAAACAAAATGAGAGCCAATTTCGAATCGCCGTATGCCCCCATTATTGATCTCTCCTTACGCGGAAGATCATCGAAATTAATTCTTCCAGTTTTATGGCCAGACGAACTAACATTTACTACTCTCGAGGGAGCACTCACCTTGAGAACATCCAACAGCAGATTCGTCAATAAGAATGGGGCGAGGTAGTTCACCGCAAATAGCTTATCAATCCCATCGACGCTAAGAGGTTGGTGCCCGAGAAGGCCAGCATTATTAATTAGAACATGCAAGTTTTGATACTTAGCCTTAAAATCTTCTGATAATTTGCGAATCGATTCTTGGGATGATAAGTCGGCGACTATGAAATCAATGGACTCGTTTGTTGTCATCTTCTTGACATCATCTGCTGCCGCCCGTAAATCTGCCTCATTCCTGGAGACCATAACTATAGTTG
>JACZWF010000147.1 GCA_022572285.1 Nitrososphaerota archaeon
TGCCGAATGTACGGGGAAAAGAATGATCCTTAAGTCTTTAAGCATGCTGGACTCGGATGAGTCCGCTAAGGAATTTTCCTTTTGATGTGAATTACACGGCCTGCAATTGATGCAATTCTTCTGTCATGAGTTGTAATAATAATAGTCTTCTTCCTCAGAAGAGAATCCCCCCTTACTAACGAGAGGACCATTTCCGCCATGATAGGATCAAGAGCTTCAGTCGGCTCGTCCATCAGGACAATCGCAGGATTTCCAACCATGCTCCTGGCTATAGCTACAATTTCTTTTTCTCCTACACTTAGGTTGCCAACGATTCGCTCTGCCATTTTGGCTATCCCGATCTTCCGCAGGCTCTCGGTCGCCCTCTTTCTCCTCTCCTCCCTCCCGATCCCAAGAAAGACTAATGGTAGTTCGATGTTTTCCACTATCGTGAGCTCGGGAATAAGATTTTGGGTCTGGTGAACTATCCCAAAGGTACTAGCCCGCATTTCAGCAAGGCTGTTGTTATCCATCGCTCCTATGTCTATTCCGTTAATCTGAATCCTACCCTTAGTTGGCTTGGTGAGGCCAGATATGAGATTTAGCAGAGTTGTTTTTCCTGACCCAATCGGCCCGTGGGCCACCACAAACTCTCCGAGCTCTATCTTTAGGTTGACTTTTTCGAAAATATCATGATTGAAGGAGCCATTATAGGATTTGCTAACATTATCTAGGCTGATAGCGAGCTTGCCGCCCAATTATTTTCACTGTCTTATTGAGTACGAGATGCCATCTCTGTGGACCGTTTGAATGGACGTGGTGATTCCCAGATAGGATCCTATGACGATTCCTCCAATTCCAGCAATCCCAATAGTCACGGAATGAGCGATGAATCCCTGGCTAAGAAGTGCCTGCAAGCCGTACATGATCGAAATCGGTTGCAGTATGATGATGGCGATGACTCCCAGTATGTATCCTCCAAGAATACCAACGAATCCAAAGAGAAGAAATCTTGGAAGGACAGAAATGGTTATCGATCTGTCCTTAGCCCCTAGTTGATGGAGAACAGACACGTTCTTCTTTGAAGTGTTTAGAGATTGTTTTGCCAAGAGATATTCGACCAAGAACATTGATACGAATGCCAAGCCGGCGATAACATATTGTCCACCGTTGGTTATGGATGATACCAACATTACAGAGTTCACGGTTATAACTAGGGCGATGACTAAACCCAAGCGAAGTTGGGTTCGTTCCATCTGAAGACCGCGTCCGATAATTTCCATTGGGATTAGCATGCAAAATCAGGCCCGCCGGTTATATCACGCCTAATTCCCGCTGATTGATTCTAGAGGTTGGTTATTGTTGGAGCCAGAAGTCTCTCTTGTCGGGGAGCCGCCAGAGCTGTCGGGCGAAATTGATCCTTTGGTCGACTCTGCGGGCTCGCCAATGGCAGTAGGAGCATCCTCTTTTGCTCCGCTCTCTGCCACCACCTCGGTTCCTTGAGCCCCATCCTGACTATCTCCAAGTTTGGCAGTCCCGGTTAACCAAGTTAAGGTGAAGAGGATTTCTGACCTTTCTTGCTCGTCTCTGGTCATCATTTCTACTGTGCTCTCGCTTGCCGCTTTGTATGTTTCTTCGTCAATCTCCTTCGCGCGGAATTGAACCTTAAGTCCGCCGAGGAACCGTTCTACATCCATTCTCGTACTCTCTAGCTCTTTTACCCTCGTCTTGAGGATTGAAGTAATCGAGTCGAAGGAGGACCGCAGCTCTGTGATTTCTGCTCCATACTTTGCCTTGAGTTCTTCGTAAACATATTGTGGGACCTCTCCTTCACTCCGAAGATCGTCTAGCACTTCTGATCTCTTCTGAGCTACAATTGTGTTCTTCTTTAGTTTCTCTACTTGCTCTCTCCACTCAGGGAGGAGAATTATGGACTCTCCGTCTAGGATTACCCTTTCAGTTGGAAATTCTTTGAACGATCCCGATCCGAGTTCAACGCCAACTCCTTTCATTTGCCCAGAGCTATCGAGTGAGAAACCGATAACGTGACCGAAAAACCGTCCATATGTATCCTTAACCGGCCTCTTTACGAGTCGGGTTAGGGTCTGTGCATGCATCATGTTCGACAAAACCTCAAGTCCTGAAGACTTCTCAAACGTACTTATCGAAGGGTGTGAATTAGGTTGAGTGAAGATGTCAAAACAGAGTAATTGACAGCCTCGTCGAAGGACTCCGCACAAGATAAATATATGCTGAGAGAAACGCAGCTGTGCTTCAGACGATTCAGATTCCTCGGTTGAGAGAATCCTTAGCGAACTACTATACCTTGACGAAGCCCAAGATATGGTATCTCCTGGTATTCACTTCGTTTGGAGCCATGGTCGCTGCTGGTGGATTGAACGTATCTCCCATTTTGGCTCTCTTGGTGGTTGGGTCGGTAACTCTAGGTTCAGCAGGGTCTAACGTGCTCACTTCCTACCTTGATCGAGATATGGATGCGATCATGGAAAGAACAAAGCATAGACCGATCCCTTCGGGTAAGATAATTCCTTTACGGGCATTCGAGTTTGGCCTTCTGCTTGCTCTTCTCTCAATTATTGGAGCCGTGGCTATTGATTTGTCGATTGGTTATCCTTTGGTCTCTATTATTATGGCCGTGGGGATATTTGACAATGTTATCGTCTACAGTGCTATTCTCAAGAGAAGAACTATGTGGAATATCATTATTGGAGGCTTCTCCGGTGCTGCCCCTGCCTTGATCGGCTATGCAGCGGTGACAGGTACTATTAATCTAGAAGCTATACTAATATCATCACTCGTTTTTCTCTGGATTCCGGCACACATTTGGAGCCTTTCTCTCAAATACAAAGCTGATTATGCTAAAGTTGGCGTTCCGATGCTCCCGGTAGTTCTTAGCGAACGAACCTCGATCCGAATTATAGCAGCTAGTTCCCTAGTTATTGTAGTATTCTCACTGGCCCTGTATTTTGTCGGAAGTTTCGGGTTCCTCTACCTTTTGACTGCTTCAGTAACTGGGGCTGCGGTTCTTGTTCTAGGTTTGCAACTTGTTGCCAAACCCTCGGAAGAGAAGGCATGGAAGTTCTTCAAGTTCACAAGCCCCTATTTGTCGCTTCTCTTCCTTGCAATGATAATTGAAGGAGTGATTGGAAGCCTACTTTGAAGAGAAAACGTTCCTAACTGCAGCTAGACTGTTCTGCGCCTAATCTCCTCTTTTAGCTCATCTACGCTCTTGCCTACAGGATCTATTCCAAGCGCTTTAGCGGCGTTCTCAATCTTTTCCCGATCTCCTTCAACTTCTCCTACTTGCTGCGCTAGTTCTTCTTCAATCTCCTGTCTCCCTTTTTTGTACTCCCCCGCTGAACGACCTATCGATCTTGCCAACGATGGCAACTTTGCCGCACCAAACAAGAGCACAATAGCAATAATCCCTATCATAATGAACTCGTTGGGACCAAGAAATAGAATTTGGGAAGATGGCATGGCGGCGATCTTGTAATTGAGGCGTATGGGCTACTTTAGCTTTGCTCCTGTAACGAGAACTCGAAGATTTGCCAGTTTCTTATAGAGTCCAAAGTGGAGTTATTACATACCTAACCTTTAGGAAGGCTAAGCTGTCGTCCCTGCATTCCAAGGGGAGGAAACAATATGCTCCTGAATAATCGTACAACCCAGCTGTCTTTGCTAGCTACGTATTTCGCGCTGATGCTTCCTATGTACATGTATCCTCCAAGCCAGTTTTTCGCTCTTGCCTTGATCGCCCTATTTGTACCGCTCCTAACGAGACGACTCTTGGGCTATTGGATCATTTTGGAGGTCGTCATTGGAATGCAAACTTTAATCGTGGTTTTCACGTATGATATCTTTGTTTTCCCAGAAACTATTTCCTACCTCGCTCCAATTATAGGGCTTAGTGCATCCTTAGTATCAGATGGTACCCTTTTGGGCTACTTTTCTGCAAACCCCCTCGCATCCTTCTTCATCCTAGCTGGGATAGGCATGTCATATCTATTCA
>JACZWF010000148.1 GCA_022572285.1 Nitrososphaerota archaeon
CTCAAAATAGGAAAGGGAAGATTATGATACTTAGAAAACGCCTTATTCGCGAAAGGAGAATCAACACTTATGCCCACTACAGAAACATTCATGTCCGACAGCCTATCAATCCGATCTCTGAAGGTGCACAGCTCCCTCTGGCACGTTGCGGTGAACGCGCCGGGAAAGAAGGCCAAGATAAGGTTCTTGCCTTTGAATTCGGACAACTCTCGGCCGTTTCTCTCAGAATCTACGAGCCTGAAATCTGGGGCATGAGACCCTATTTGAATGTCCGAGCTCATATTCAGCATTTCCTCACATCTCTTTAATATCCTTATCCAAAGTAGGCGACATAGGGCGCTTTCATTCAAGACTTCAATCTACCATACGGGATTGGAACAACACCGAATTGGATCGATGTGGAACGAGAGAGAGACTCCTCACGCAGAAAACTGACTTTTTCAGCGGTCATCCTGCAGGTCGGATGCTACCCGCGCCGAAATAATGGGGGATCTCTCGACCTATCTCTCCACCATTCTTGTCGACTTCCAACTATCTGTTCAGATTCGGCAGTGCCTGTCAGGACTGATTACGACACTAGCTAATAGCCTAACCTCGAGTTAGGCTCCCTCTGGATTTTTCTAATCAGACGGGCTCAGATGGCGTTCACATTCACATGCATGAAATTAGTAATAGCTAACGAGCCATAAGATATCGGGGGAGTTCTTGATCTATTTTCGGATGGCGACGTGGTATAAACTGTCCCCTAGACTTTCCGGTAGCTGACTTCCGCTAGGAAGTTTGATATGAGTCAACCGTATATGTTTGCCTTTTGTCTCCAGCTCTATGAAATCGCACACAGGTCCTGAATACTCCCTTATGATCTTTAAGCCTTCTCTCTGTTTTAGTATCTCCTTAGTTCTATTCCAGTTAACCATGAGGCAACTCTTTGCATAAATCCTATATAAGCAGTCAACAGAAACATAGCGTGATTCCATCCTAACCTCGAGTTAGGCTCCCTCCTTATTTTTCCCAACTACCACTTTGATTAATCATGCCGGCTAGCCCGGACAAACGCTGCTACCCAATCACCGCTATCACCTTTATGATCGTGACCCTCTCTCCTAGCATGTGCTTCAAAGTCGATTTTGATTATCTTGGCTTTCTCAATAGTGAGTTCTTTAAGGTAGCTCAAAATCTCGTCTACGGATATAAGGTCCTTCGGGTCCCAACCGGCAACTATAGTCGATGACTTATCCCACTCGAGAATCATTATAGTTCCCTCGTGATCCAATCCTTGGAGAGCTGAAGTGAAGGTTTGTTGCCGTTGACTCCCTGCAGGAGGCAGAGCATAGTTGCTGATCACAAGATCAAATTCTCTCTTGGGTTTCCATTGTGTTATGTCAGCGACTATGAAAGATGCTCCCAGGCGTTTAGCCGTAGCAGAAGCTCTTGCTTTCTTTATCGCTGATTCCGCCCAATCAACTCCGACAACCTCCCATCCCTGCTCAGCTAGCCAGAGTGCGTTTCCACCGGCTCCACAGCCAAGGTCCAGGCCCCTACCTGGTTTCAGTCCCTTCACCTCTTCCATGATAATAGGTTCGGGCTCCGCACACCAAGCATCATCTAGATCCTTGTAATCCTGGTCCCAATCTTCTCGTTTCATTGATCTCCGCCTGGTTACTACATTTGAGCTAGCGGCAATACCTTTTTTGTTTTACCTCGAGTTAGCCTATCCCCTTTTTCCCAACATTGACGCTCTCAAGAGAGTTCCAGCCTCCGTATCGTCTGCAAGAGCCCGGTATACCCGGAGTATTCCTGATCGATGAAGTTTGCTGAGAGTGTTTGCAGCCGATAATCTAGCACGTTATGAACTTTCTTCTTCGCAGACGTAGGACCACTCATGACAAGCTCAGTTGGCTCTGAATATCTCAGTGTTAGGATAGAATGAAGACCATGCCGATGTACAGAACAATAGCATAGACAACTACCTGACCGATGATGAATGCGGTCATACTAGCTAGTCTTAATTATCTCCTGAGGCTAAGATAGTTAAGTGGTCAGCAAGTCAATATTAGTTGCGGTTGTCGCTATACCACTGATACTTATCGGCGTTTATTTCTTCACTATCCCCCTTGGTTCAATCCAAGTGCCTCAAGATACATCGAGCCTTGTAGATATCCTCATTGTCATTAGAGTACCTCTTGAAATGTCAGATGACGGAAGTTTTGTCGTACGAGAGATGTCCCAGCCATTCTTCTCAGTTGATGCTAAGATAATCAAGATGTACGGCGAAGATGTGCAAACTTTTGAGTATAGAACGATTGACGAAGCCCAAAATGACATAGACGAAGTCACCCCTGACGGCCAATTCCGCAACGTCAATGTGATTTGGGTGGGTACACCTCACTTTTATCGTTCTGATAGACTAATAATTCTATATGTGGGTGATCATGTCGATATCATTCATAGATTAGAAGACCTATTCGGTCCACAGTTTGCCGGTGGCTAGGTTTCGTGACTAGCCCTCAAACAATTTCCGATGATTACTTTAGCGATGTCTTCCAATCCTTCCAGTGTCAGTGAGACCCCGGTCGATTTCCGAGTCTTTTTCCAGGACCCAGTTGAGTACAAGTCCTGCCTGGCCCATTACCCGTGTAGTTTAATTTGCGCGCGCGTCCTACTCTCCAATGATATCAGGATTACCATCTTCTTCGATGAAGAAGGGATGGTTAGAGGCTCTGGTGGTTGCAATACGTTCTTTGGTGAATATCTGATTTCTGTTGAGTATCAGATCTTTGGTAAATCAGAAGAGGGAATGGAAGAGCAGATAGGTGTGGGCGGTACGATGCCTTTGGAATCGATCGCTCATACCGAAAGGGCATGTATAGAGCCGGGTCGTATGTAACAGGAGGAGCAATTCTTCGCAGCTTTGGGACAAGTTACCAAGTTCCGAGTAACTTCTGAAAGTCTAACGTTGTTTACTGGAGAAGAGCCTTCTGATGTCCTGATACGCTTTGCCACAACAACAACTCTTAGATGAGAGTCAGGAGCCTGATGGCACTCCTCTTACAAAAAGTCTTATCTGTT
This sequence comes from Nitrososphaerota archaeon, assembly GCA_022572285.1. GTDB lineage: Archaea > Thermoproteota > Nitrososphaeria > Nitrososphaerales > UBA57 > B1T1B5. The sequence continues at coordinate 3,070 of JACZWF010000148.1, forward strand.
GGAGATAAATGCCTGACGCTTAACCCCCATTCTCCGTCAAATCCTCGCTTCTTACCATCTTTTCCAGACGATCCAACGGACATGGGTTATCTACAGGGATAGGTTGATAGCGGGCATGTCACTGGAAAAGAAGGTTGGGTCACTCGGTCGTGAGGGTCCTCGATTAATCAGAATGGCCTATTTAGCAATACTTGTTCCTACTCTACTGGTTTCTGGTATAGGCATAGGCTATCTATTCCCCGGCTTGATTCCTGGACAGATCGATCTCGGGGAGACAAAGGATATCGGAACGGAGATCAATGTCGAGACAGTAGGCACTCATAGTGCCCTAATACCAGAGATTGATGCAATAATGCTGGATAACAACTTAATCGATAGGCACAGCAGGACAGGAATGCTGACAGGAACTTTCTCTGGACCTGTTACCTCGATTGAGCAGGTGCTTATAGATTCAGAGGGGCGATTCTCGGCACTGATCTTTGATTTCTGCGACCTTTGCACTGTAGATGGCAAGTCTGGAATGCTACTCTTTCGCATCGTGGGAAGAGGTCCTGTAGCTGCAGGTGTGGCAGAAGCTAACTGGAGCATCGTAGCCGGAACCGGCGAATTGACGAACTTATGCGGCGAAGGAACTTTCAAGGCTACATTCAATCCAGATGAAACCGTGAGCCGTGCATACGATGGTAGCCTGAAATTCGTGGATAGCTTTGACGAGGAGATATGCAATGGCGCGCGCGCGAGTATAATAACAAGATAGGTGTAATCATCCCAAATCAAGACCCTCTGGGAGAACCAGTTATTGAAGTGCCCAGCCCGCAGTCAGCACTTCCACTAACGGCTATTGTAATCGGCATAGCAGCTGTCGCTGTAGCTGTTGCTGTCATACTCCTTTCTCGGAAAAGGCAATAAGCCGTGCGTTGGAATGTGA
>JACZWF010000149.1 GCA_022572285.1 Nitrososphaerota archaeon
ATCGTCGAGGGTCGTGCAGACGTCATCCTCCTACTAAAGGCAGGGATCGAGAACGTCATAGCTGTTGAGGGTACTAATATCCCAGATTCCATAATTAGACTAGGAAAGGAGAAGAAACTCTCGGCGTTTCTGGATGGGGACAGGGGTGGTGACCTGATCCTACGGGAATTACAACAGGTGGTACACCTTGAGAGAGTTATTCGAGCGCCTCCAGGGAAGGAGGTAGAAAACCTCTCGCCAGTGGAAGCCCTTACCATATTCCGACAAAAGGAACAACCCAAGATCGTGAAAGAGGAAAAGGTCCGAAAAGAAGAGGGTAGAAGGAAGGTTCCCGAAGAGCTAGGTTCCAAAACAAAAGAAATATTTCCACAAATTGATGGAACTCTAGAGGCCGTAATTCTCGACAAATCAATGACTCAGATAAACAGGATCCCGGTTAGTGAGCTGGTGAAGAACCTTGATTCGACTAAGGATGCTAGGTATGTAGTATTTGATGGAATAATTACTCAGAGACTCATAGATGCCGCAAACAATTCTGGGGTTAAAGGGATTGTGGGCCACAGAACTGGTGAGATCAAAGGCGCTCCATCTTCCTTCGTGATGGCAACCTTCCATGAGATCGGTCTGGAATAGGGATTTCTCCACGCGGTTATGCGAATCCATCGGCTCCAAAGAAGGCCAGGACTAGCCACAGTCACACCAGAAAGTCCTGAAGACCTTTGGACCCTCAGGAGAATCATTTCCCCCGATGATATCCTGACAGGAGATACAAGCAGAGTCATAAAGGAAAACAAAGACTTTGCAAGGCCGGACAAAGGGGAAAGAATTAGGGTAAGGCTGAGCATAGAGGTTGAGAAAGTTAAGCTCGACAGTAGCATTGACCGGCTCAGGGTCTCGGGCAAAATTCTTGAGGTTTCCGAGAATTTCGTGACAAGATCTTCGCGTCACTCATTCACACTTTCCTTAGGTAAGACATTTGCTATAAGAAAGGATGTATTTCCTGACTTTCACATGAGTCTACTGAAGAAGAGCTCGTCTCCGGTAGACAGAATCATAATAATCGCTCTAGACAGAAGGGAAGCTGGAATAGGGAAGGTGGTAGGTACTCATTTGAAGATCTTCCCCACGATAGACTCGGGTCTAGGAGGAAAACTATACTCGACCACGAATGTATCCATTCAGAGCTATCTTGCTAGGATTACGAATTCGCTCAAAACTATCTTCGAAAAGGGTGTAAAGATAGTCTGTGTTGGCCCCGGTGAAGTAAAGAGAGCTTTAGCTAATTTCATAGAGGAAGCCGACAAAGAAATTTCTCGGGAAGTTGTCGTGATTGACGGACTTGATGTCACGGGGGAGGATGGCGTCTTCACCTCTCTTAGGTCTAAGGCGCTAAGGGAGATTATGCAAGAGACGACGCTCGCAAGGGCTCAAGAGCTCTTGGCGACAGCAATCGGCAGAATATCACAGGATGATACTAGAGTAACATTCTCTGTGAAAGAGAGCAACGAGGCAAGTAGCGTGGGGTCGGTAGAGTCTCTACTTGTATCAAGCAGAATCTTTGAGACTGGAAACGAGGAACAGGTGGTTGAACTGCTGAACTCTGTCGAGAAATTTGGGGGAAAGACCGTTCTAGTGGACAATTCCACTGACGCAGGCAAACAGCTAGAATCACTGGGAGGTGTTGTCGCGTTGCTGAGGTACCCCAGACTTAGATGAGGTTGTGGATATAAGCCACTCTAGGTAACTTCTATTGACACTTTTCATTTCTAAATCAACGATTTCGGGGACAGTGTAGCCGTGTGAATCTCGGACATAGCGTCTTAGCAGTCTCGCTTTTGTTGAGGTGGTCTTATAGAGAACCATTACCTCGAGGCCCTCCTCTATTTTCCCTTCCCAGGCGTATATGGAGTATATAGGAATGATGCTAGCACAAGCCGCAAGTCTATCGGATACGGCCCTGCGAGCAATCTTAGACGCCTCCCTCCTGTTGCGATAGGTGGAGATCACAAGTCTTCCAGTAATTTTCCTTTCCAATAAGCTATGGATTAGTCTCCATATAATTAGAGATAGTGGTCAAATCTAGCGAGACTTAACGAGTTCAATTTCATTTTGGAGGCCGACTCTATTGATTTTGACTAGGCCGGCCCTTTCGAGTCGCTTTGCCATCCTCCACATACTGGTCTTTGGCAGTATGAACCTCTTCCTCAACTCTGATTCCAAGACTATTCCCCCCTGTTCCTTTATGAATCTGAGTACTTGTTCTTCCTCTGGTCTAAGATTTACGGAAGGATGACGCACGTTACGTCCGGACCTGCGAACATAGATCGCAATGACACCAATCAAAATGGCCGCCACAATGACGGGGAGGAGCAGGTTATTGTCGACAAATGTGAAAGGTCCTTCTGATCCGGGGACTGGATCGATGTCGCTCTGCCCGGGTAGGACCTGCAACGGCAGAATATACCTTATCAGCCAATCCCCTTCTCCGACTGACAAGGTGGTTCTGTTTTGAAGAGTGGTAATGGAATCAGGGATCTCATTAAGAAAGATGATGGTTGATCTATCTGGAAGGATTATACTTGCTGGATTGTTGAGGCTAAGATTAAAACTCCATATTGGTCCGTCCTTATCTGTTAGCTGGGTTGTTTGATAGGTGAAAAAGACGCTAGTGGCGCCAAGAGTATCAATCGTTATTGTTGCATTATGGATTTGGTAGCCCAGGGGAGCGCCGGCTTCGTCTCCCACCAATACATTCTCTGCCTCCTCCGATAGTAGGTCGACAGTTACCTGTGGAACAATCTCGATCACGGTGATGTTTTGGCTTATAACCGAAACACCATCCCTATACACAATTACCTTAAGGTCCACTGTTACAAAGTCTGGCTCGACCTGGCCTTCTGAATTTCCGATCTGGTTGCCAAATGAGGAATGGATAAGGATGCTCAGAATGAAAAGTGAAGTGAAAACATGAAGCCGCAGATTCTCACACCATTCTTATTATCTCAATTAAGCCTTCCCTGATGAATCTGATTGCAACGGCACCAATCAAAAGACCCATGATTCTTGATACTACTATAGATCCTTGGGGTCCAAAGAATCTGAGAAGACCGGTTCCGAAGTGCAAAATGAACCAAGATATCGTGACGATCAGTGTTACAACGACGAATTTGGTAAGGAAGCCCGGCATCAGAAGTACGAAACTTATGCTACCGGGTCCCGCAAGGAGGGGAGTAGCTAGTGGAAAAACTGCTATGTCTTCATTAGGGCCTCTCTGGTGAACTCTCGATCCTCTTCCCAATACATATTCAACCGAGAAGATGAGAAGGATTATACCTCCTATTACTTTGAAATCCACAATCGTAATTCCTAAAATGATGAAGAGCAACTCGCCAAGAAAACCAAAAGTCAAGAGTATGCCATAAGAGACAAGAGATGACCTGCGAACGACCTTTTTCCTCTCGCTCTCGTCCATATCAGAAGTTAAAGAGAAGAGAATTGGGAGGTTGCCTATTGGATCAAAGATAGCAAATAGCGTAAACAGCGACTGTAGAAAGAGCAGGAAGTTCTGATCTAGCAATGGGTCAGGAGGTAGCAACAGTTAGTTCTACGGACTTCGAACCATAAACCTATTTACGCTCTCCGCATAGGCTGGCTTGAATGAACGAAAAGGCATGTAGTAAATGTGGTCAAAGGGCAGTGTATGGGCGGAGGTATTCGGGGGTCAAGCTTTGTTCCACATGCTACTCTAACTCTATCATAGAGAAGACACGGAGGACCATCTCAAAGTTCCACATGCTCGAGTACGGTACCAAGATGGCCATAGGAGTATCAGGCGGAAAAGATAGCCTCTCTCTCCTCCATGTACTGAGCAAGATAGTCATTCCGCATGGCTCAGAATTATTCGCTGTAACGGTCGATGAGGGGGTTGACGGGTATCGGGATGAGGCGATTCAGAACGCGATAGACCTATCTTCCCGGCTGGGAGTGGAGC
>JACZWF010000150.1 GCA_022572285.1 Nitrososphaerota archaeon
CATTGTTGTTGACTTGAGTATGAGTAGCGGAAGAAAAATCAAGAAGATCTGGTTGGCGTTGGGTACACCCTTCCAAGTCAATTTCTTTGCCCCTCTGCTTGACAGGTTTCGAAATGACTATGAACTGCTCGTGACGGCTCGGAATCATGACACGATCTTCCAAATTCTAGACGCCAAACGTATCGACTACATTCCTCTAGGTAAGCATGGGGGTAAGAACCTTGACGGTAAGTTGCTAGCATATGCAGATAATATCAAAGAGATGATCCCTCTGGTAAAGAAAGAGAAGCCAGATCTCTTGCTGACTGAGAGGTGGCCTGAGGCTGTCAGGGTTGCCTTCGGTTTCAACGTACCATCATGGGCTATCTTCTTTGATGAACGCGAGACTCACGTAAACCAGATGGTCTTCCCACTAGTTTCAAAGGTGTTCGCACCACGCTTCTATGACATTAGGGACCTATACCGTGGAGGAGTTACGGATGCTGAGAGGGTTGTCTGGTTTAACGGGTTCCATACCTCATATCTAAAAGGGACCGCACGCGACTCTGCTGATTTCTCTGGCAAGCGTCCAGGAAAAGTGCTTATCCGTCCAGAACCAGAGTTTGCTACCTTCTTCCACGAGCAGAAGCCTATCTTAGATGATGCAGTAAAGATCCTACGCGCGAAACAAGGAAAGGAGATAGATTTCGAACTTAACGTATTTCCCAGGTCCGAAGCTCAAGCTAAACGGTTTTCGGAGATGGGAGTGCCTACCGTGAAACATTCAACAAACAACTGTCCTGTAGCAGAAGTTGATGTTGCATTAGGTGCAGCCGAGACGATGCTAATGGAGGCTCTGGTACTCTGCAAACCTGCAATAAGCTCTATCTATTGGACTCCCTCAAAGCCAGTCTTGGAGTTGCATAAGTACATCCCTCACTCGACAGATCCCGAACAGATAGCAAATCATGTTATCAGGTATCTCGATCCAGAGGAAAATAGATCCTTCCACCAGAGAGCTAAGCTCCTGGTAGATAGTATGGACAATCCGATTGATTTAATCGTCCAGGAGATAGAAAGACAGAATCTTGGAAGCCCAGTCATCTCAGTGAGAAACAAGAGACGTTCGAGGATGGAAATATTAATGGATATAATCCAGGCCACTACCTTTAGGCCAATTAGAATATCTCATATCATTAAGGACGCCAACATCGCGTATAGCGAGCTGAGGTCGTTGATGGACAAACTTGAGAGCAGAGGATTGATAAAAGGTGAAGATTCGTATGACGGTCGATTCTACCAAGTAACGGGAACGGGGATAGAGCTTCTAGAAGAGTACAGAAGATTAAGAGGCCAGTTAATGGTTGATGAGGCTACTAACGGAACTTGACCTCGACTATCCTTTCGTGGGCCCCAACCGGAACCTGGACCTTGAATCGCTTATTGTCCTCAGTGACTGAGAATTTAGTGGATTCACCGTCCAGTTCGACGCTCTCAACGGCCTTTCCTTCAAGGATCATGAACTCGATCGTCACTTCAGTTTCCGGGATGTTTGGTTGTGAACTACGAACGGCGAACTTTTCAGCTAGGCCCGATTCCTCTAGGGTTGTTATGGTGGTCTCTTTCGCAACTTGACAATACGTCGAGAGCTCCTCTAATGTGCAGATCCAGACCTTTCCTTTCTTTCCCTCCCTCTCAACGTACTCCAACAACGGATCTAAAGTATATCTCGCAAATTTATCATCCTTGTCGACTACTACACTCCAAGGATGGAACCAGATATGGCATACACTCCGATAAGCGATTGCTAGGTCTACATACATTTTCATCAGCTTCGATGCACCTTCGGACTTTGCATCTACATAGTACAACGGTGAGATATTCCAGAGGCCGTTCTCCTCTACTGGATATCTCAACTTTCGGTCAGCGCCCCTGTAAGTGGTAAATCCGAGGTTCGATAACGTCTCAAAATGGCCTATCTTATTCCAGGGGAAAATGAACGTCTTAACGCCGTTCTTAATGTTCAGCTCCTCAAAGCACCTTCCAATCTCAGATTTCACCAGCTCTGGACTCGTCGAGGGAAGACTCATATCCAGATGTGTATAGGTGTGAATCCCAATCTCGTGACCGGCATTAGAATTTCTGATGAGGCCGATCTCGTTCGGTTGCTCGGCCGCTGCTTGGCCGCAGATAGCCCAAGTCATTGTAACATTGTACTTTTCGGCGAGCTCAACTATAGCTCTAGTCCCTAGGGCATTGGGAATGCGTCTACTCTCTTTGGTTATGTCAAAATCAATTGAGATGCAGAATGCGGCGTCGGCTCCATACTTGTACGGTGTGATTGATGGAGGCGCCTGGGTCCACCTGACGGGCTCAAATCCTACTCGTATTAGCCCAAGAAGGTTTCTCGAAAACCATTTGTTCCCATCAGAGCCTAATCTTATCAGTATTGAGAGAATGAGCACTCTTGCAAACCGTTTCAACGCCAGGCTAGAGAAAGCCAACTGAACCGAAAGATGGATTAATCTATTTTTGTATATTCATTGGTATCTATTGGGTGTAGCTCGCGCTGGGTATGCTGTATATTGACCAGAATAACACTCTCATTTAATAAGAATTGTGAAGCCGAAATTCATACCTGTAGAGCCCAGGATTCAATCCACAAATTGCAAGAAATAGAGCTGAGATGATGAATCTAGAAGGGAAGACGGTTCTGGTAACTGGCGGAGCAGGTTTCATTGGCTCCCATATCGTAGATAGGTTGCTAGATTTGGGAGCTGCTGTAAGGGTCCTAGATTCTTTCGACGATTTCTACAATGGGAAGGAGAGTAATATCAAGCATAACCTCGCTCGGAGTAGTTTCTCGCTGATTAGGGGAAGTATCCTAGACGAGGGGGAGTTACTCGCGTCGCTAAAGGGGGTCGATGTTGTAATCCATATGGCAGGGCAGGCTGGAATTCGTTATTGCAACACTTTCCCTGAGAAGGCGCATCTAATCAATGTCGTTGGGACTTTCAACCTTCTTCAAGCTATGAGGAAGCTCGGTCTCAAGAGATTGATCTATGCATCTTCATCATCGATCTTCGGTCCTTTAGTTAGGGAACGTATTGATGAGGACCACCCTACGAATCCATCATCTCCGTATGGGGCTACCAAACTAGCTGCCGAAAAGTACTGTATGGGTTTTGGCCAGGTTTATGGTTTAGAAGTTACATCTCTGAGATACTTTTCGGTATACGGGCCGAGGGGAAGGCCTGATCAGATCATAGCAGCTACTTATGATAGGATTCAGAAAGGTAGCCCACCTATTATTTATGGTGACGGAAAACAAGTCAGGGACTTTACGTTCGTATCAGACGCAGTTGATGCTACTGTGCTGGCGGTTCAGCAAGAGGACTCAGTAAGCAGAATATTCAACATCGGGTATGGCGAGGCAATTGAGATTAATGATCTTATGCGCCGGATAATGAGTCGGCTGAACGGGGGTCACAACCTCCAAATCCAAAACGAACCATCATACCTTGGTGACTTCCTCGCGACATTCGTAGATAATTCCCTTGCGAGGAAGATCCTTGGTTGGAGGCCAAAAGTGGGAATAGATCAAGGCCTTCACAATTATTTTGCATGGAAGACTGAAAATGGCGTCAACTAGATCCGTTCTGACCAGTCTTGCATTGTTGATTATCCTAGTCACTCCTCCATCTATTGAAAGCCAACCAAACCGAGTTGAGCCACTAGTAACGACGGATTGGTGGGATCCGGAATTCAGATTTATTGGACGGGACTAACCGAGCCTGTAGCTGGTTATTAGCCTCTCGTTGGCTACCACTGACCTCGCAGTGGCACTGTCAAGTCCACCTTGCCGGGCGGCGCCATGACGGATGAAACGCAGCATGGTGTGAGCGGCGTGGATTGGCTGGGATCGGGAAACTCGAGTGAGGCGTTGGAGCTGAGCCAGACTTCCTCGGGATAACGAGGGGGGGCCTTGAGGGTGTGGCCGGTGCG
>JACZWF010000015.1 GCA_022572285.1 Nitrososphaerota archaeon
ACCTCGAAACTCTAGAACCCGAATCTCCGATTAGTTTGTATCCGTCCACTGCTACCTCCGACTCGATGTAAAAATTAAAAATCGCAACGGATTTTGGAACCACTATGCGTTTATGACGTGACAATTGAATATGGAAGGTGTTCTTCGTTTCATCCAGAATTTTCCCCTTAATCCCCTCTAGAGATTTCTCCGAGGAATGTGCTATTCTCGTAGTGAGACCAACACACTCATGGAATAGGATGTTCTCCGCATTAATCTTCATGATTTTCTTTCTCTTTCCATTTGATTAACCAAAGTGAGCAGGCGGGCGATGTTCCTTCGCGCAGGTCTAATTTTTCCCGCTTCCTTCTTCACCGAACCCCTTTCAGTTGCCGCCTTTAGTCGTGCTAAGTCGACTTTCATCTGGATAACTCTCTCCTCTAGCATAGGGAGATTGAGTTTTCGCATCTCCTCAAGCTTGACCTTTGGCAATCTCCTCTACCCGTGAATCACTCTGGACACTTAGAGTACTATCCTGAATGTCAGGTGTTGCCTTCGACTCCTGTTTCGGGGGCTCAAGCATCTCAACATCTGGCTTCTCTATCTCAGCAATCGCAATACTAACCTTGATACCGAAGAGTCCGCTTTTTAGAAGGACTTCTAAAGTAGCATGGCGGACTACCCGTCTGGCTGTGTCACCACTTTTGGGGACTACACCTGCACGGTACTTTTCCTGATGGGCTCGGTCACTTCTCAGCTTACCAGAGACCTCAATTTCAACTCCCTTCGCACCGGCATTCATTATCATATTTACGGTCCAGTTTGCCGATCTACGGAAGGGTGTCCCTCTCGCAACCGTCTGAGCTAGCCTGTTTGCCATAATCAGGGGATGGAGTTCAGGAAATTCCACTTCAAGCACAGAGATTTGAAGGTTGGTCAGATTGAATCGCTTCTCGACCTCTTCTGTAAGACTCTTTATACCAACACCACGTCGGCCAATAACCAGGCCAGGTCTAGTCACATAGACTGTTAGACTGCTTCCAAGTGGGGTCTTTACGATGTCTACGCCTCCATACCCGGCATCCGATACCTTCTCCTTTAGAAACTCATCAAGTTCTGCGTTCCTGGCATAATTCTTGAGAATACTTCGGATTGACGACAATTAGACCTCCCCAGCGACTAGTTCGATGTGTGTGAGTGTATTATTATTCGGCGACGCTTTTCCAAATGCCCGTGGAATAAAACCCCGCACTTTCCTGCCTCGTTGGCTGGCCGCGTGAATGATTCTCATCCGTTCCGCGTCCAGTCCCTTGAACTCCGCATTTGACTCCACGGCCTCCAAGACGGTAAGGACCTCCCTAGCTGCTTTTACCGGATATCTTCCAGCATGGAATTTTTCAGATGATCGGGCATGACCTACCTCCTTGTTGTATCTGCGGAAGTGCACGATAGCTTTGAGTGCCATTACATCCTGGAGATAGCTCTTGGCTCGCGGAAGCGACCAACCCTTGATGGCTCTACAAACCTCGCGTGTTGCTTTCGGACTCACATTTACTTCCCTTCCGCTAGCTCTCACATGTGTTAATGGATCGAAACGATCGTAACTGTATTTGAATTTCGGCAATGCCTTTTCTTACTTCGCTATCACAGGAACCGCTAATCCACCGACCCAAAGTCCGGGGGAATCGATATAAGCTTTTTCTGTTCGTTGAGAATCATCGAAGTCACTTTAGAGGGACATATAGACTAGATCTGGAGGCACCGATTCCGGGAGTGCCATGAGAAACTCTCTTGTTGGTAATTACAAATTCGCCGAGGTAGTGACCAATCATTTGAGGCTTGATCTCAAGAGGCGAGAATTCCTTGCCGCTATGGACGTGGATTGTAAGGCCGAGCATGTAAGGAAGGATTATCATATCTCTCGAATGAGTCCGAATCGGTTTATCAGATACTTTCTCGCGGGCCTTCCTAACACTCTCAAGTAACTTCCTCTTTTCCTCCGAGATACCTCGATTTAGAGATCTTCGTTGTCTGGAAGGTAGGAGAGCAAAGAATGATTCAAGGGACATCCCTTGAAGCTGCTCGATTGAATAACCTCTATACTTGAATTCTTTTGGCATTCTCTTATTTCTCGATGTAGGTTCTCGATATTCTCTTTCTGCGCCCACGACCAGTTTGTCGTGCAGCTACGTGGCCAACCTTTCTTCCTGGTGGCGCATTTCGTGAGGTGGTGGTCGGTTTGTGGGGCGACTGATGTCTCCCACCCCCAAAGGGATGATATACACTCGTCATGGCTACGCCACGGACCCTAGGATAGAGTTGTCCTCTGGCCCGCATTAGATGAAGTTTGGCACCGGCACGGAGGAAGGGCTTTTCACCCCTCCCCGCACCAGATATAGAACCCAGAGTAGCTCTGCAGTTCCCCTTCAGGAGAACGCTCTTTCCAGACCTTAACCTGACAATCGATCCTTTAGGGGTCTTGGAGAAAAGCAAAGCTGAGGTTCCTGGTGACCTCGCTATTTTTCCACCGTCACCAAAAGACAACTCGATATTGCAGATAGTACTTCCTTCCCGGATGCTGTCCAGTGGTAGGACGTTCCCTTCGAGGACTGGAGATGCTGGTCCAAAGGACACTTGTCTTCCCTTGGTAATACCAGTGACGGCTGGAACAAAAATTGTTTTATCAAGCAGCTTCACTTTGGCAAGAGGTGCACCTCTTCCCCTCTCATGGATTATGTCGGCCACCATTCCAACCCTTGTCTCATCGCTTAGGATGAATGGGTATTTCGTAGGAGAGATCTTCCCTTTGGTCGGAGAACGGTACTGGCTGCCTCCCCTTCCTCTTCTTTGAACTAGGATTCTCTTGCCCAAGTCCTAAAGCACTCCGAGCTTGGACGCGAGATCTGACGCAGAATCCTCTGGGACAAGTCTAACATAGGCCTTCTTGCCTTGAATCGTCTTGGCAGTGTTGACAGATAGAGCATTAACAGCATAGAGCGTATGTATCGCCAGTTTAATTGCGTTCTTATTGGCTTTGTCGCTTACAAGGAAGCAAAGCTTGTTGTCTCGCTCTATACTATCAAACGTCTTTTCGGTGACGTAGGGCCTTAGGATTATTCTAGATGCAATATCAGGACGCAAACGTATCAACCATACCATAGAGTGCGCGAGGAAGAGAGTCCAGAGCACTTTTGGACCAGAGCACTAATCTTCCGGGATGACCACCTGGAGCCATGTGAATTGGAGAGAGATTGGAGGCGAGGACACAGTCTACACCACGTAGCTTCCCGGCTGCTTTGAAGATACCCGAGTCCTCCGAAACAATGATCAAAGGACCCCTTTTCACCTTTGCCTTTCTCCCTCGAAGCCTCGGCTTTCCCGAGGGGCTTTTCGCCTTTGACACCCTGGCCAACTCCTCCCCCAGGCCCAGAGTGTTCAAAGTGAGTTTGAGATCTTTAGTTCGTCCCAAACTCTCTATCTCATCTGTCAATACGATCGGGAGATGTGTCCCTTCAGGCAATCGGTGTCCACGCTGAGAAACGACCTCTCTCTTAATGCTGGCAGAAATAGAGGATAGCAGGGCAACCCTTCGTTCCCTACGATTGAGATGTTTACTCACCTCTTTCTCACTCCTAGGTGGCTGTGGAAGTCTTCCTTTTACAACAGATGCCACTCCGGCCGCCATCCCAGACCTTCCGCCCCTTCTCCCTCTAACCCTTGCTATCCTCGAGACTCCTCTGCCTGTGTTCCATGACTCGGCACTGGTCCTCTCGCCGGCAAGAGGATCTCTTCCCTGAGGACTGAACCGATGAGACTGAATCGCCGTGACGGCCTTGTGAATGAGGACCGGGTTATAGGGCTCCCTGAAAACGTGGGGAAGATCTATGGTCTCTTTCTCATTTCCATCAAGATCATATACAGGAGCTTTCATATTATTCCATCGTCCTCCATCGTCCTATGCCCGATTTGTAGAATTTTAGGTGGCTCCGCTTTGGCCTTCGGGGGGCGTGTTGGATATCGAAGGGTGACAGGCCTACGAGCAGGTCCGGGAACAGACCCATGCAAGATCATATAGGGTCCACGGATCGGCCCAAAATGATCAAACCCGCCTGGAGGGGAAACCTCCTGGCTCCCACCATTTCCCAGCACCAATAGCCTCTTGTTTCTATCTACTCGCTGATGGAACCCCATCTGACCTGCCCTAGGAACGGTATACATGATGGTTGTAGGATTCCACGCATTTAGAGAGCCTACCTCACGGACTGTTTTCCTAGATTTGTGTTGTTTCCGTTTTATCCCCATCCTTCCAACTGGGCCAACAAAGCCGTGACCTTTGGTCACACCCACCGCATCCAAATACATCCCTGGTTCAAAGATTTCGTTCAATGCAATCTCCTTTCCTAGCCTTTCTCGCAAATATTCAAATTGCGTCCTTAAACTCCCACCACCAACACCGACTTCGAATACGAAGGGTTTCTTTTGTGGCAACCCCACATCATTTGGGCTGACAGAGATTAGTGCAGTGATAGAGAACGACCGCTCGAGTAGTCCTTCCATCTTCTTCAATCTGCTTTCCTGGTCTGCAGATGAAATGCGCATTTTACGTCTCAATACCTTTGGAACCTCTTTTGCATAGAGATCGAATTGAGCTCGGAGTCCCATCTCACCTTTAACATAACTCCTAATCCCCACAAGAACTGGGGGGACTAGCGCGATAACCGTGGAAGAGTTATAGACAGGTTTTCCGAAGTTCGGGGTTTTCTCACGGTCGTCCGCGGTAATGACATGTATCGATCCAGATTTGAATCCTAGGCTGCCTAGAAGCGTAGGTCTATCTGATTTTATAGTTGGCCACGTTCTGATCCTGGCTAGATGAGACCCATGCCTAGCCCTTGGTCTGAATGCAAGTGAACCATGCCTTGGCGCTGAATGTTTCCGGTGACCCAATCCTAATTTCCCTCAATATCGCTAACTAAAGCCCTCCTATTTGCTCTTAAATCCTTTTAAGATAAACCTTCAGCTGATTCTCAGACCATACTCCAAACATAATGACCGGAGAACCCACCACTTTTCTTAATAATATTCTTTGATTCCAAGGTTTTCAATAGATATGCAGCGATGGATGCGTTTACTCCAAATGCTCGAGCAGTCCTGTATAATGTGATTGCCTTCATCCCTTTGAAAACTTTGGATACTTCTGGATCATCAAATTTCGGAAGAATAAGGGCTTTCGGATTTATATGCATAGCACTTATTCTGTTACTCTCCTCCTTATCGCCTCTAGTGGCCTGAGACTTTTCTTCTCGAGCTAGAGGACGTTTCTTCTGGCCTCCCATTGCGATGTCGATAATAAAGGTTCAAGATAAAGCTTATCCGATCAGATTATCAGTGACAGAGGAGAAAGGAGATGGATCGTGAAGTACGCTGTACTTGCGGATGCTTATGATAGAATGGAGCACACTTCAAAAAGACTGGAACTCACTGAAATCCTATCAAATCTTTTCAGAATTACTCCGGTCGGACTTTTAGCAAGAGTAGTATACCTGACGCAAGGGAAACTCTACCCTGACTTTTATGGAATTGAAATCGGCATAGCCGACAAACTCGCTATGAAGGCAATTCTAGAAACATCTTTGCTATCATCGAAGGAAATTAGAGAGGAGTATCAGAGAAGCGGAGACCTGGGATCTGCAGCTTTTCGCGCATTACAGGTGAAAGCGCAATACCCTCTATTTTCCAAAGAGTTGACAGTGAATAGAGTTTACGAAACCCTCGATGGGATGGCGAAGACTTCGGGAGCGGGTGCAATTGCCTCCAAGCTCAGAAGGATGAAATCTCTATTCGGTGATGCAGAACCAAATGAGGCAAAGTATCTAGTCAGAACGATCACGGGAAAACTACGACTCGGTATCGCCGACTACACAGTCCTCAACGCTCTCTCTCAAACCTATCTACGGGATACGACATTCAGGAAGAGGTTGGAGGTAGCCTACAATCTTTCTAGTGATCTAGGACTAGTGGCCAGAGTTGTCGCTGAGCATGGACTTGAGGGATTAAGCAAATTCAGGGCAAAAGTGGGTACTCCACTTCGACCCATGTTGGCAGAAAGGTTGGCCTCAGCTACTGATGCGCTTGACAAAATTGGGGGGGCAGTTGCCGCTGAGTATAAGCTAGACGGCGAGAGGCTTCAGATCCACATTCAACCTGGGAGATTGACGATCTTTTCAAGAAGATTGGAGAAGATAACAAATCAGTTCCCGGACGTGGCAAAGGTCTGTAGAAGCAGGGTAAGGTCAAAGAAAGCAATCCTCGAAGGTGAGGCTGTCGCAGTAGATAGGCGAACTGGAAAACTGCTTCCGTTTCAAGAACTAATGCATCGGAGGAGAAAGTATGGAGTCAATGAGGCAGTTGAACGGTATCCTACTTGTGTTTTCCTTTTTGATATCCTGTATCTCGAGGGGAGGAATCTGATGACCCTACCATATCTGCAGCGGCGGAAGACGCTACAAGCTGAAGTAAGAGAAAATCAACAGCTCAAATTGGTTGATCAAATAGTGAGCAGTAGTCCAGCAGAGATTGAGGACTTTCTGGACCGGGCTATATCTGCAGGATCTGAAGGTTTGGTGATAAAAGATCTGAGAGGGAGTTATCGCGCGGGGGCCAGAGAGTTCCTTTGGATTAAATTGAAAAAAGATTACCGAGATGACCTATCAGATACATTGGATCTGGTTGTGGTCGGTGCCATCCATGGTGGAGGAAGGAGGGCAGGATGGTATGGATCGTTTCTATTAGCGGTTTACGATCAGGAAAAGGATACCTTTCGCAGCATCTGTAAAGTCGGGACAGGTTTCAGTGATGCTCAATTGAGTAGCCTCCATGAGAGCTTGGAAGACATAAGGATTGCTAGGAAACATCCTAGAGTGGAATCGAGAATGCAAGTGGATGTCTGGTTTGAGCCAAAGGTGGTTCTCGAAGTGACAGGCTCAGAGATAACGCTCAGTCCTATTCATACGTCGAATCTTAACTCCATTAGAAAAGGGATGGGATTTGCCCTCAGATTCCCAAAATTTGCGGGTAAACAAAGGCATGATAAGAGACCTGAAGATGCCACTACTACTTTAGAAATATCTGGACTCTACCTTTCTCAATTGAAGAGAATAAAATCCTGAATAGGACACCTGAGAGGGCTTAGGTTTATTTATTTCTCTCCTATAAGTGCAACACATGTTCTCTGGCGACTCAGAAGCTCAAGCTAGGCGAAAAACGCTTGCTGTCTTATTAGACGAGGTGAGACGAGTTCTCGACTCAGCTCGGGAGCTTAACACTCTTTACATCGCTGTTATGGCAGGGAAATCGAAAGACATCCAAACGTCTATGTTAAAGATTAGGAAAGCGGAGGATGATGTGGAGACTTATCGACGTGCTCTAACCAGAGAGCTGGCCGAACTGGGAACGATGCTCATGAATCGTGAAGACCTATTGCGGACTGCGTACGACATTGAGGAAATTGCTGGTTATTGTAGTGGGGTCGCATTCCGGTTCTCGATTGTAAAATCAGAAGTTTTGAAGAAAGGAAGAGTTAGCAAGGACTTCGGAGAATTGCTCAACATGGCTGTGGAGCTGGTCCATCGGTTGAATGAGATGGTAAGGGCTCTCTCACTGAACCCTTCTGCAGTTTTAGAGATCGCAAACAAGATTCAACATATTGAAAAGGAGACTGATGACAAGTTCAGATCTCTTGTTCCACTCGTCTTTAAGCAGGTTAAATCGCTCAAAGATGCGGTCATCTTGAAGGATATAGCTGAAAGAGTAGAGGAAATGGCGGATAGGTGCCTCCGAGCTTCTGACTCTATTACGATCGTGGCAATGGGTCTCTAGTTGACCCGTCAGGTGTTTAAGGGCAAACTGGTAGAGAATCGAATCGTAATTTGGGATCTGGATGCATCAAGAGCGCTATTCCAGGATGGTTTCTTCGGAAAGCCCCTTGGCGTTCCAAAGCCCAAGGGCGCGGACTTCGATGCCCCGTTGATCCTCGACTTGCTAGAGGGGTACTACCTAGTGAATAAAGAACGGCTAAGAATCTTTGACTCAGAGACGGGTCGTAGGGTCTCAAAGAAGAGGATGCGGGAAAAATGTGAATCTGAGTACGTCCGGTTTCAAGAGAAGTATATGGTATATAACGAGTTGCGGAGCTCCGGATTTGTCGTCACACCTGGTATCAAGTTCGGGTGCGACTTCGCAGTCTATGAGCATGGGCCTGGAATCGATCATGCTCCATACCTGGTCCAGGTGATGGAGCCCGAAGAGAAACTAACGGCCACGAGCATTGTGTTATCTGGGAGGTTGGCCACTACTGTCAGGAAGCAATTTGCCATAGCGATGCAGGTAGAAGGTCATAAAGTAGAATTCGTATCATTCGACTGGTGGAGAGCATGAGTTTGTCATGTCCATCATAAGCTTTCCTTTGTGAGCGAGCCTTTTCTGGACTCAGCATTGAGGGGTACGAGGAGATGAGTAGCAATATCGCAAGAGAGGGTGACTACATCCTAATCTATCTAAAACCAAGGAAAACTTGGCTGGTCAAGCTTCAACAGAACACTAAGATCCACACTCATGCCGGATATCTCGATACCGACCAGATACTGGGTCAGGAATATGGGAGTCGGATAATTTCGAGTACTGGAAATGAATTCGTTATTCTACAGCCCACAATAAGCGACTATCTCATGAAGGCCTCACGCCCGACCCAGATAGTCTATCCCAAGGACCTTGGGGCAATAGCTACTTGGACTAGCTTATCACCAGGGAAAATTGTCGTTGAAGCCGGTACTGGAAGTGCTTCACTCACATGCTTTGCTGCCAATCTTGTCCGGCCAGATGGTCATGTCTACTCGTATGAAAAGAGGGAGGAGTTTCTTGCTCCGGCAAGAAAAAACATAGAACGCTCCGGCATGTCTGAATACGTCACATTGGTCCACCGTGATGCGGTAAGTGGACTAGATCAGAAAGAGGCAGATATTTCTTTCATTGACGTAGGTGACCCGTGGTCTTTGGTCGGATCGATGAAGGCCGCGTTGAGAGGTGGAGGAAATCTTGTATCGATTTCTCCCACGATAAACCAGGTAGAGAAAGTCACGGTAGAATTGATAAAACACGGCTTTGTTAATGTGGAGACAATGGAGATAATGTATCGGAACATGGAGATAAGGGAGGGAATGAGTAGGCCGTCCATGAGAATGATAGGTCACACTGCTTACCTTACGTTTGCAAGGAAGGCATTAATGTAGAGGGGTTAAAGACCCTGATAGGGGTGCGTACGTGAATGAAATCTGAACTCGCAGAGGACATATCTTTCATCCTATTTCTCCTCCCAGTGATCCTCACGGGGGGGTTCCTCCTCTGGGCAAGTTCAATAGGGTCTGGCTATGACACTGATATTTACCTCTCTATTACAAGAAATCCTATTATCTTTGTGATTTCCATATTGGCGGTGAGTGCAGGCACATTAGTTGAGATCTATTCAAATCCACTGTCCCTGAGACAAAGGAAGCTCGAAATCAACGCCAGAAGAATGCAGTGGCTAGCGGGGATTACTATTCTGACCTCCGCTGTTGCAGCTTGGGTCTCATTGGGAGGATCCGCAACTCCCCCAGCCTTCCTTGGATTATTCCTTACAGCAAGATTCCCACTGATTTATTCCGTTTTGCTTTATGTCCTTTCTTCCATGCTAACCCTACAATTCAAAATTCCTTCGACGGAAAGTAGCTTGGTAGTGAACAGCACCAGCGTCATAGTTCTCCTCTTGGCACCTATATCTTTCTTGGTAGGTACCACAGCTCAACTACCATTTGCTATCGTAGTCATTGTGTCAATCTCTCTCTTGGGTCTAGGTATAGGATTATTTGCTCAAGCAAACAAAACATGGTTTAGAACGGAGAAATCACTCTAGGAGGGAAGTAATGAATAGAGCTCCGCAATATCACGCACTATAAGCTTTGGCTTCTGTTCCTCCTCAATCAGATCGAGATCCAACCTCTCTCCACGGGAGACTAAGACGCTGTCGATACCCGATCTGTTCGCTCCCGCTATATCGGAGCTCAACGTATCCCCAATCATCAGTGCATCAGCCGGCTCGGAATCAAGGGATGTGAGGACTTGCTCGAATATCATCGGGTAGGGCTTACCGATATATGTTATGGGATGAGAAGTGGCTTGCCTTAAGGCTTCTGAGATAGCAGCCTCTCCCAAGAATAAACCGTAGTCACCGTGGAAACTGCCCTTGAAATTCAAAGTCGTTCCAGAACAAATAAGCTCGGCCCCTTCGATCACCAGTCGCATCGCATGGTTTAGCTCCGAATAGGTGAGGTTACGATTAGCTCCTACAGCAACAACACCCGCGTCTCCTTCTTCTGAAAGCTCAACGCCAGCCTGTTCGATATCATGTCTCAATCCCCATTCGCTGATTACAAAGCACTTCTGCCCAGGAAAATGAGATTTGATGTACAACGCGGTTGCCGCGCCAGAAGTGAATACTTCTTCCTCTGTTAGAGGTAGACCCATTCCGACTAGCTGCCGGTAAACCACATTCCTGGGTTTTCGTGAAATATTAGAGATGATGGCCACTTTCTTGCCATGAGTCTTCAGATATCGCATGAAATCGGGGACTCGCTCTAGAACATTCCCTTCGTCTATGTTATCGCAGATTACTCCTTCAATGTCTAACAGGAATACCCCTTTGGCGGCAATGAGTTCCCGAGGATTATCTACTCCTTCTAGATCCACGATGATAATCCACCATCTATGCTCTTTTATCAAAGGTTCGCTTCAGAATAGTGGTGGGAGGTGAAGTAAGCTTCAATTCCCTTCGCGGATTGGAGATAAATACCGGTACATGTTCACGGTGCAGGCTCTTTGCTACAAGGAAAAACGCAGTACCCGGAGAAGGACCCGAAAAAGCTGAATTGATGTTTGTTGGCGAGGGACCAGGGGCCGAGGAGGATAGGACAGGAAGGCCATTTGTCGGTCGAGCTGGAAGACTATTAGATCAAGCCTTGGAGGAGGCAGATATCAGACGAGAAGACGTTTACATAACCAATTTGGTGAAGTGCCGACCTCCAGATAATCGTCAACCAAGAGATGATGAGATGGATGCCTGCCATCATTTTCTGCGGGCACAGATCGAATTTGTCGATCCCGTAATTGTCTGTACTCTCGGTGCTACCGCACTCATGAGGGTGCTCGGCAAACGGGGTATTTCGAGCTATAGAGGAAGAATTTTTAGACGATTAGGGAGATGTGTAGTCCCGACTTTCCATCCTGCCGGGGCACTGAGGAATCCGTCACTGAAACCGTTCTTTCTTACAGATGTCAAAGAGGTGGGGCGCCTTATCACCTCACGCGAGGCGTACGGGAGGGATCGGAGAGACCAGACCCTCTTTTGACTGAGAACACCTCTATAAGGATCTGATTAATCTGAAAAGTAATCTCGTAACACATCGATCGAACCTTTATCGATCTTGATGGTGTATGTAAGGCCTTGAAGCCCAAGTGACCTCGCCAGAGGGTGTCCGTAGGGTGCTTTCAACAACTTAATATGTGACCTCTCTAGAAAATCGACGAACTCTTTATAGGAATTAACGTCTCTCCAGTTCCATCCTTTTTTACGAGATAGAATTGACCATAGGCTCAAAGTATTTTGAAATGGAGGGCCTCTTCCAAACTCCCTGAGTGATTCTTCCAATGCATTCAGGCTCGAGAACCTAGTTCACACTTTGAGCACATTCTCAACGCTCACATCTGGATAGAGGTTCCAGACCGGTTGTCGGCAGTAGAGCTTACCCTGATTACAATATCTTGTCTTGCCTACGTCCTCGGAAACACTTTCGTTCAGATATGCCATCTTCCTCACATAACAGGGAGGGCCAAGGTAAGCCCCAAGAGATGGATGAATTTCCTTTACTTGGGAGATCTCCTCCATGGTTACTTGCCAAATCTCCTCCTCGGCGCGAAGACATGAACGGTTCGTGAATTTATACCACAAGTTTAGCATCGACCCAGTTTCCTCGAATCGAACTGCAAGGGCATTGGGTAGAATGTACGATGCATATTCAGGAGACATTCCGTCATTCAAGAGGTCATTCTTAATTCCCCAGATCCGCTTCATTAGTCCAGTGAATATTTCCGAAGCTCTAGAACTCTTCCGGATTATTTCTGGCATGACATAATCTGGCTCTGCCGAGTCTTGAAAATAGGTGGGAGACCTGGAACCGGAAATTGTTCGGTGTCGTTGATTCTGAGAGTCAGCCGTATGACTCAACCTCTTGAGGAAGGTATACTGAACATGAGAGAGAGCTCGTGAAAGCGGAGAGATCACAGATAGGTTAACAGTATCCACGAGGTAGCGATTCTTCGCCGGATTCAGGACAGCATCTATTGCATCGATATCCGACATAGAACTGGAAGTAATACCTAGTATGTGCCTCACCGAATCTGCGATGACTCGTTCAGCGTTCATTGTCTGGGCTATAAGAAGCGATCTCCTTCCGCCTAACCTAGAGTCAAAATCCTTTCGGAATCTATCTGGATCAAGACTGACACCCTTTCTAATAACGACCTCCGGCAACAATGGTCCGGGATAAGCTCCTTCCTCTTCAGGAAAAGCAACAAAGGATTGATCGATAGCCTTGACTCGATCAATCATCTTGTTTACGACTAAATTTGCTTCCCATGAGATATTCTTCATTCGGTAATATCGCCAAAGTGTTACACCATCGATAGTGTGAAGAAGATGAGTGTGAGACGCGATTGCTAATGCATAGCGAGCTGCCTCCATAGCTTTTTCCTTGATTTCCCGTGTAGCCTTTCTTCCTGGAACGGATCTTGAGGACCGCCCCATACTGTATAACTCGGTGAGTTCTTCAGTTAAGGTCCTAGCCAGGACGTTATATGTATCAAAGGAATCACGAATGGCACCTTGGAACGCCCGAAGTGCCTTTCTATTTTTTATCGGGGGTATAGTTGCCTTAGCTGTACGAATCCGTACATACCTCTGACTATTTTGAGAAGAGTTATAGAAAGGATGGTTGTGCAGGAAATCATGTGTGAAAGCCCGTGACACATTACTTAGTTCAAACTCAAACATCTGGTGCTGATAGACAGTATGATGGCCTGCTTCGTAGGTCGTCTTTCCTATTCGCGTAATCTCATCCTTTGTCAAATCATTTATCCTAATAATCGAGTCAGAATAGCAGGTCTTCGCAGCAGCCACGGCATCAGCCGTTGGATGGTTGAAATGGTTCCTTAACTTGACTCTAGGTGGCATTGGTTCTCCAACCATACGATCCTTCCCATGTCTAGCGTCTAATTGCAGTGATTCCCCATTTTAACCTTCATATATGAGAAAAATGGGATCGAGAAGTGGAAAAATTCGATGCATTCCATTAGGATAGGACACACACCAGACCCTGATGATGCTTTCATGTTCTATGGACTCTCGTCTGGGAAGGTGAAAATGATGGACAATTATTCATTTAGACACGTGATAGAGGATATAGAGAGTCTGAATAAAAGAGCGCTCATAGGCGATCTCGAAATTACTGCAATCTCCGCACATGCATATGCCTATCTCAAGGACAAGTACTTCATCCTTAGCAGCGGAGCAAGTATGGGTCTTAACTATGGACCGATTCTAGTGACTCGATCAAAGAAAGGCCCTGATGAAATCAGAGGGGGTGTTATTGCGGTACCTGGAAAGTATACTACAGCTGCGCTACTACTGAAGATGGCTATTGAGGATGTTGAAACAGTCGAGGCCAATTTCTTGTCCATACCCGAGATGGTCAAGCAAGGAACCGTTGATGGAGGAGTTCTAATTCATGAGGGACAATTAACATACCAGAGTCTTGGTCTGGTAAACTCATTTGATTTAGGGAAATGGTGGGAAGATGAAACTGATGGGTTACCACTACCTCTAGGCCTTGACGCATCTAGAATAGATTTGGGAAAGGGTTTTGCTGAGGCTTTTAATGAAGTTATCCGCCAATCCGTCAGGATAGGCCACGAGAATATGGATGAGGCCGTCGAATATGCTATGACCTATGCGCGAGGGGAAGGGAAGGATCTAGTAAAGAAATTTGTTCTTATGTATGTTAATGATCTAACCATGAACAT
Organism: Nitrososphaerota archaeon; assembly: GCA_022572285.1. Lineage (GTDB taxonomy): Archaea > Thermoproteota > Nitrososphaeria > Nitrososphaerales > UBA57 > B1T1B5. The sequence continues at coordinate 14,149 of JACZWF010000015.1, forward strand.
GGGCGAACAGGGCAGAAAGGCTCTAGAGTTTCTCTATGAAAGTGCTTTCAAGAAAGGCTTGATTCCCAAGACTAGCCCAATTATCGTCTAGTAATTTCATCCATTAACCTTCTATCTAGGAAGTTCAATTCATAATCATCCTCGAGGATCTGAGAGAGTTCATATCTAATTGAATTCTCCATGTTTTGATCAAAATCGAGCCGCAGCGATGAGAAGTAATTGGCTAGGGACATCGCATCTAGCCCCCTTTCGTTAGCAACTAGCGAAGAAATAGTCTCAATATTATCATTCGCGAAAGCTACCGCTTGCCTTAACATATGGACACCTTCGATTATATCGGGGTTAACGATATTGTTTCTCTTGATAGCGGAAACCGCGAAGATACATGGTTTCTTTGTGGATTGATACCACTCGTCTCCAACATCGAGAATTATATTGATGCCTGCCAACTTCACTTTTAGCGC
>JACZWF010000151.1 GCA_022572285.1 Nitrososphaerota archaeon
CGAAGAGTCATTCGCACATTCGTCAAGAATGCCTAACCGCCGATAGTAAAACTTCCCTTTCCGTAGTCCTTTTTTTGATGTCTTGGAAGATTGTTCAGAAACGACTAAAGAAAAAGGGAAAAAACAAGATTACTGAATGGAAGGCCTAGTTGGTCGCGCGCGCACCAGCTCCCAGCCAGTAATGCTCGCTATCTGGATAGAGTAATCCACTCCCCCCTAGACCCCCAGGACCCATCGACGCCAACTAATCTTGTTAGCTAAAGCAGCTCACCCAGCTGCTCTCTCCCTATTCCACTATGAGGGTAGCGTGCATGCCCAGAGCTGCATGTACTTCTGGCTCTCCCACGAAGCAGGCGAAGGCGAATGTTCCGGCCTTGTCTGCTACGAACTCAACGGTCCCTTTCTCACCTGGGCTTAAAGTCAGCATGGCTCCGGGGAATGCCATCTCTGGGTGTATGTGCTCCTCAGCTTCGTCGGGTTCATTATCATTTCCATGATCTTCAGCTCCATGCTCGATAGCTTCAAGCGCCTCTTCTAGTGCGTGTGTGCTAACTAGCATGAACTCATGATCTAGAGCGCCCTCATTGACCAGCGTTACCCGAACCGTATCTCCCTCTTTAACTTGGAGCGTCGGACCTCCCTGATAGTCGTTGTAGCCGTATCCATTATAGGCAAAGTCTCTCATGATTAACTCGAATGACGTGATCCCGAGAACATCGGGTGCGTCTTGGAGAGAGAAGAAAGTGTATCCACCGATCACAGTCACAGTCGCTATCGCGATAGCGATTCCTATCCCAATTGTCTTAGGCATGATCTATGGTGACTCAGAATTCAATATAAAACCGGAAGACGTTTCTCATTCTTTGGTAATGGTAGCAGATGTCTTTCGCGCGCCCACGCTCTCGCAACTGATGAGAGATTGAGAACATTGAATGACGAGGGCTGTTGTTAATTGTGATAAAGTATGAAAAGCAAGAGAGAGCGCGCGCTGATCTTAGGTCCGGGGTAAAAGCTCCGATCATGAGTACTGTTATCGCCCTAAGTTGCAGATTCTATTCTACCCAGCTCAATACAATCAGAGCCCAAGTAGAACCGCTGGACGCTTCATGAACCACGCCACCAAATCCTTCTGGGTCACAATCCCAACCACCTTTCCTTTCTCTACTACAGGAAGGTGTGTAATCCGTTTCTCAGCCATAATTATCAATCCTCTCGTTGGATTCTCACTTAGGTCTAGAGTCACGACCTGCCTATTCATAGACTCTTCAATTGGACGCTCTATTCTCTCGATATTGTTATCGACTACCTTGACAAGATCTCTTTCCGTAAATATTCCAACTGGCAGCTCATCTGCTACAACAACTATACTCCCAATCTTCTTCTCATTCATGACAGAAATAGCCTCCTTGAGGGGGGCTGAGGGCGAGGCAATATGCACTGGTTTCTTCATTATGCCAGACATGGTTATTGGCTCGGCTTCTTCATACAAGGTATGGTCCAACTGATGTTACGTTATCATTATTTAAAACCTGCGAATAATGGCTTCGGGCAGAGCGCGCCACCAAACATATATTCTGATCATTGTTCCCTGAAATCTGATTGTATAAGGCTCTTCTGATTGCATTTCTAGCACTCGAACTGGGAATCTCATCATTCGTAATTGTGCCATTAGCTAGAGAGCTTTCAATACCTGCTCCACCAACTAATGAAGTCGATACCGCTCTCCCAGCACTTGACACTTACTCGGTTGAAATGGCGTTCCCAGAGCTTTCTTTTGAAATGGCGACATCTCTCACTAACGCTAATGATGATACGGATCGTCTATTTGTCCTCCTGCAAAGAGGCCTCATAATGGTCTTTCCAAATCTAGAAACGACAAGTTCGACTAGCATATTCTTGGATCTTACTGAAAAAGTAAATGACGCGGGTCCTGAGCAGGGGCTGCTCGGCTTGGCTTTTGACCCCCTTTTCAAAAGCAATGGTTACTTCTATATCTACTATACAGGATTCGATGATCTTTCATTCATCTCGCGATTCTCAGTGTCAAACAATGAGCCAAACAGAGCAAATCCAAACAGTGAATTGGTGATACTCCAAGTGGATCAACCATACGAGAGCCATAATGGAGGAAATCTAGAGTTCGGTCCGGAGGGTTTCCTGTACATTGGTTTAGGAGACGGTGGAGAATCCTTCAACCAATTATTTGAAAGAGGTTGGGTTGAGGCAGGAGGAGAAGCACAGGATAAAGCTACTATCCTTGGCTCGATATTGAGAATAGATGTTAGCGCTTCATCTAGAGAAGAACCCTATCGAATTCCACGGGACAATCCATATGTTGGAATTGAAAATGTGAGAGGAGAGATATTTGCCCATGGTTTCAAAAATCCATGGCGGTTTAGTTTTGATAGAGAGACTGGACTATTGTGGGGGGCAGAAGTAGGGCAAGAGGACTTTGAGGAGATTGATATCATAGAGAAAGGTGAAAACTACGGTTGGAACATACTTGAAGGGAACCATTGCTATCCTAGAGAGATTACCAGCTGTAGTTTAGAGAGTGTGCCTCCGCTCTTCGAGTACTCTCATGAAGAAGGGTGTGCAATCATTGGAGGATATGTCTATCGTGGATCCGAGCTAGATTCGCTTGTTGGTGCCTACATCTACGGAGATCTTTGTAGTGGGAAGATATGGGCGCTCTACTATGATGGGAATGAGATCACTGAACATGTCCTATTGATAGATACGGATCTAATCATTTCTTCTTTCGGAATAGATGAACGAGGCGAGATCTACATAGTCTCCTATACCGAAGGAATCTATAGGCTTAGGTCTTCGAACTAACGGTTTGATTCTGGGGTCTCACAGGATTAACTAATACGGTTAAAGTTTAGCATCAATAGTTTCACGCCCAGAAAAGCGTAGTTGTAAGCAGGAGCTATTCTAAGTGACCCCCTCTGAGAGACCTATGATCCTAATACTATCTTCCCTCGGCCACGAAAGCTCCTAGGACTTAGTGACATCTGCACTCGCAGCGGGTGCTAGAACATTGATCATGTTCGTCATAATAACATGGGTAACTTTTTGAAATGTAGGTCTGACGAAGAACAGTCCTCGATTTGTTTGTCCCCATGATCTTACCTCCTTAGCCGATTGGTACGTCCCACGAGTGTTATCTCCTCTACCAAATTCCTTACTTTCTGATCTTCCGTTACAGGTGGGGACAGACGAACCCCACTCGCAATGGCTCCACTGACATTCTCAACCTTCTCCTTTGATATACCTCTCTCACATACGTTGGAAGTAAGACTCCTTCTTGCATAAGCATCGTTCATGATGTTAGCATGGCAGATTGATATCCCCATCCCGTTGATCACCTATGAAAAACGCTCATTTTCTTAGGTATTCGTTTGTTCATAGGAATTGGGAGGAGGGCGCGCTTCTCAAAAAACAATTCCTGCCGAATTTAAAACAAGGATTGCCAGAAGAACGGGAGCAACGCGCCCCTCGCGACGCCTTTGATTTGAATTTGAATGTAACACTACCACATGGCTTGGGCCAAATGGAAAACCTGGTCAATCTTTCCCTCTGAAGGTTAATAGAATTCCGAGGGGGAATACTCCTAGCCGGCTAAATACCGGAGTGAAGGAAGGTCACATTACAGAAAATATCAACGGAGAACTTATTGTTTGGGGTAACATGCAAGACGAGGAGCTTGAGACTATTGACGCGAAAAGGGTTAGGATTCCCTGCGAAACGCGCGCGCGCCTCCATGAGTGGAATAGGCTGGGCCGGATTTGTACCGGGATATTCTTGGGTCGGTTCAGGGTGGGTGGGTCTTGTAGGTCTCGGGTTTCAAATGGTGGAAAAGTTATATGGGACCTAAAAACGACTGTTCGATATGTCTTACATGCATATAGTGCATACTGTTTAGGATTATGCGAAATGGCGAACTATCTTCGATGAAGACGCACGCAC
>JACZWF010000152.1:0-2716 GCA_022572285.1 Nitrososphaerota archaeon
GATAGCGTTTTTCCTCTGGCTAATGCGGCGAGAGCTCATGATCTAATGGAAAGCAGGCAGTATTATGGAAAGATAGTTCTTTCGGTCTAAGTTTCCTAGAGACTTGTTGTAGGAAATGAGTTGTCTTAGCTACTGCGCGGAATATCGTCAGAATAGATATATCTCCTGATATAATTCGTCGATTAAAGTGGAACCTAAGCAGGATAGTTTGGGGGAGTGGAGGCGCACGAAATATACCGCAGAGGTTACGCCCCTTCTTGAAGGAGAGACTATCACCTTATTCGGGTGGGTGGCAGGGATTAGGCGACACGGAGGGATCATTTTCATCACCGTGTACGATAAGGAAGGGTCAATCCAGCTAACCGTAAAGCAAGACTTGGCCCCGCAGGACTTGGTTAATGCGTTAGATAACGTTTCAGATCATTCATCCATCGGAATCCGTGGTATAGTAAAGAAAATGGACAAGGCTCCAAACGGCGTTGAAATCCAACCAATCGAGATGAAGGTGTTGGCTATCGCTAAGAAATCTCCTCCCTTCCAGCTTCAAGGTACTAACATACCTCGAATAGATAAGCTTCTTGACATTCGAGCTCTGGCTCTAAGGAGACCCGAGGCAAGAGCTATTATCAAAGTGAGAAGGATGACGTTGATTAAAGTCAGGGAATTTTTTCAAAAAAGAGGATATGAAGAAGTTACCACACCAAAGATAATCGCGACTGCAACAGAAGGAGGATCAGCACTTTTTCCACTTTTATATTACGATAAGGAAGCCTTTCTTACCCAGAGTCCGCAACTCTTCAAGGAACAACTTGTTATGTCCCTTGAGAAGGTCTTCGAAATTGCAAACGCATATCGAGCTGAAAGGAGCAGAACACTCCATCACCTAAGTGAATTCCTTTCACTGGATGTTGAAGAGGCCTTTGTTGACTACAGGGACATAATTAGGACACTGGAGGATCTGATGGAGGAGGTTAGCTCGTATCTGCACCTGAGCTGTGGCAAAGAACTCTCATTCTTGGGAATCAAGGATAAAGGGCCCATGCCAGAGATACCCGAACTAGCGTATAATAAGGCGATCGAGATCGTTCAGGGCCACGGTTCTGAAATTGAATGGGGAGACGACTTCTCCAGCGAAGCCCTCGGCATATTAGGTAAGGAGTTTCCGTCGTTTTACTTCATCACTGATTGGCCTGCAACAGGGAAACCATTCTATATACAGTCAAAGGGTGAGCTCTCAGAGTCATTTGATCTGATGTCAGGTCCTTTAGAGATAGCATCGGGAGGCACTAGAGTCAGTTCGAAGGATGAGCTCGAAAAGAAATTAAGGGAAAAGGGTTTGAATCCAAATAGTTTTGAGTATCATCTCAAAGTCTTTGATTATGGAATGCCACCTCATGCTGGGTTCGGTCTAGGAGTAGAGAGACTTCTGATGATTTTAGCTAATCAAAGTAACGTAAGAGCCGTATCGATTTTCCCAAGAGATCAATATAGGCTCACGCCCTAGAGGAATGGAGATTGAGCGGAAGACAAAAGCTGAAGCCTGAGAAGGTTAGACGGTATGCAAACCTTGCCAAGATTGAGCTATCCATAGCTGAAGAGGAATCCTTAAGCAACGAATTATCCACTATCCTTGACTACTTTAGGGTATTAGTAGAGCTTGACACCACCGGGGTTGAACCTACCCTCACCCTAGCTGTCGAAAGGAATGAGGATCTTAGAGAAGACGAGCCGGTGAAGTGCGACCCTGAAGACATCCTTGCGCTCGCTCCCTCTCGAAAAGGGAGGTTTGTTAGATCCCCGGGAATACTCTGAGTGAGGCGGAGCCCAAGATAGCGAAGCTTACTGATCACGTTGAGGGATTGTTTGATGAGATCAAGAGCAAGGTCGCTCTGAACGCCTATATCACTGTCTCAAAAGACCAAGCAAGGGTTCAGGCCGAGAAAGCTGATGCTAAAGGAGATGGTAGACTTGCTGCCGTTGCCATTGCAGTTAAGGACAATATTTCGACTGCAGGAATAAGGACTACGTGTGGGTCCAAGCTTCTAGAGCACTACGTCCCCACATATGATGCCGCCGTGGTTTCTCAGATAGTTAATGAGGGGGCCATAATTGTTGGGAAGACGAATATGGATGAATTCGGAATGGGTTCATCCACAGAGTTTAGTGCATTCGGTCCCACCCGCAACCCATACGACGAGGGGCGTGTCCCAGGTGGCTCATCTGGAGGAAGTGCCGCAGCCGTGGCTGCGGGGATTGCTGACGTTGCTTTAGGAAGCGATACAGGAGGATCTATCCGATGCCCCGCATCGTTCTGCGGACTTGTTGGCCTGAAGCCAACCTATGGTCTAGTCAGTCGTTTTGGTCTCGTTGCATACGGGAATAGCTTGGAACAGATAGGGCCCATTACAAAAACGGTCAGGGAATCTGCGTTACTGCTAGATTGTATTACTCAACATGATCCAAGGGACGCAACGAGTGTAGGCAAGGGAAAAGCGGAATACATTGGAGAAGTAGATGCCAACATTGATGGAATCCGGATTGGGGTTCCGATGGACTTCTTTGGACCGGGGACCGATGAACGCGTTACAAAAAATGTTTGGAAAACGATTAAAGCTCTTGAGGTAGAGGGTGCTCGTATAGAAGAGACCCAGATCAAGTCATTGAAGTACTCTCTTCCAGCATACTATATTATTGCTATGTCTGAGGCAAGCTCAAA
>JACZWF010000152.1:2726-3966 GCA_022572285.1 Nitrososphaerota archaeon
ACTACGATATGGTCTTCAAAACAAGAAGGGGGCGAGAGATTGGAGTAGTCTTTTCATTCGAGATCGAAGCGATGGCTTCGGATCCGAGGTAAAACGGAGGATTATCATGGGTACCTTCGCACTATCTGCCGGTTATGTTGATGAGTACTATCTCAAGGCCCAAAGGGTCAGGACGATTATTCGAAGCGAATTTGAGAAGATGTTCAGGCAATTTGACGCTCTAATTGGGCCAACTATGCCAACCCTCCCTTTCAAAGTTGGTGAAAAGACAAATGATCCCCTGGCAATGTATATGACCGATATAGATACCGTTCCTGCCAACATGGCTGGTCTACCGGCCATGTCTGTTCCGTGCGGATCCGCTGACTCCCTTCCTATCGGTCTCCAGATCATGGCGCCGCCGTTTCGGGAAGATATAATATTCAGAGTGGGATCAATGGTCGAGAAAATATCGGACTGGAGGATTAAGTAAGATGCGTCAAGAGATAGGTACTGATCTTGGAATCAAGATTGGACTTGAGGTCCACTGCCAAATCACCTCTCTAAGAACCAAACTCTTCTGCTCCTGTCCTTCGAATTATCGAGAGTATGAGCCAAACTCTGTTATTTGTGAGATCTGCATGGGCCTTCCTGGTTCTCTTCCTCGACTCAATAGGAAAGTGATAGAGTCTGCATTAAAGATCGCGTTGGCGTTGAACTGTGAGATCCCACAGGTTACCAACTTCTTTCGAAAGAACTACTTCTATCCCGATACTCCGAAAAATTTCCAGATAACCCAATATGACAAGGCTGGAGGGGTACCGATTGCACGCAATGGATTTCTGGATTCTTGGCAAGGCAGAGTGAGGATCAGAAGAATCCAAATTGAGGAAGATCCTGGAAAGCTTAGTTACGATGGGAACATTGTTACTTCTCCCTATGCTCTTGTAGACTATAATCGGGCTGGCATTGCACTTACTGAAATAGTGACCGAGCCGGATCTGAAGGACCCCAGACACGCGAGAGAGTTCCTCTACAAGTTGAGGTCGATTCTGGAACATATTGGAGTTTCTGATGGCTCTTTAGAAGGTGCAATTAGAGCCGATGCGAACATTTCTCTCGCGGGCGGTAAGAGGGTAGAGATAAAGAACGTTTCTTCATTCAAGGAAGTTGATAGGGCATTGAACTTTGAAATTACAAGACAGAAAACATTGCCCGGAGGAGTCATGGAAACCAGGCATTGGGATGAAGTCAGGAGAGT
>JACZWF010000153.1 GCA_022572285.1 Nitrososphaerota archaeon
ATCAGTTTCGCCGAATTTATCCGGCTCGGATTACCGCAGTTGGAGGTATTCCTTAGGCAGGAAGGCCTAAGCGATCGGCATATTGTCTTTGACACTGGTGATTCTTGACCCGGGAGCCACCTATCAGAAGATACCGCATAGTCAGACCGCCGGAATTTACATCGTTACTTTTAGTGCGAAATCACTGTGTGGAAACCAGTTCATGATCTGCAAGTTGGGGTATGAGAATCCTACGTCCGGCGTAGAATCTATATATAGAAACGTTCGATGGTTTCCAGGACAATAGAAAGACCTAAGAGCGAGAATTGTTCGACCTTCGAAGTTATGCCTTGGAAATATAGACTTAATTCTGCGCAGCAGTTTAGAAGTCCCGTGAATTACCAACCAAAACCGTTCGGAATAGCCGCCCTGCTTGCATTAATTCTCCTACTCGGCCTAATGCAGCTATCCTTCCCCTTTTCAACAGCCCTGATGATCCCGACCGCGACCTCGGGATCACCGTCTCTCTTCGCAGAAGTCTCAGGTCAAGCTGAAGCGATCACAACAGACAAAGATGGAAACGTATATGCTTCTCTATTCCTAGATCGGACAATTGTCAAGATAACACCTGATGGAACGGTCTCCGAAATAGCAACAATAGCTGTGCCAGAACCACCTCTCGGATTCTTCGCAGCAATCCTTGGACTGGTTGTAACCGATACCGGAGATATCCTCGTCGGAGACACCGCTTGCCAATGTATAATGAAGGTTACTCAAGATGGTGAAGTTTCAGCATATTCTTCCTCAGGAATAACCCTCCCGAACGGCCTTGTGTTGCATGATGAGTTCTTATACGTCACGGACACGATCCCGGGGGCGATCTTCAGGATACCTGACGGAGGAGGTGAACCAGAGCTCGTTACAGATCACGACCTGCTTACCGCCCATTCAGAAGGAGCATTCGGAGGAGCAAATGGACTGGTCTTCGATCAACTTGGAAATCTATTCGTAACCAATGTTGGAGATGACAACATAATCAAAATAACAATGGAGGACGGAGTTGCAATAAATGTAGAAATATTCGGTGAGCCGGGAGCATTCCGAGGGGCAGATGGAATAACGATAGATGACGCAGGAAACTTGATCATTGCGGAGAACCGGGTGAACACAATATCGGCACTCACTCCCGATGGGGAGAGAATAGTAATCATGACTAGCCTCGATAGCGATGGTAGCACAGGACTATTCGAAGCGCCGACTGACGTTGCTTTCCATGAAATGAAGATCTATGTATCGAATGCAGACTTTGCGGGGGGTGTCAATTCTGCAACTGAAGCTCCATTCACCATATCTCTTCTCGAAGTAAACATTCCTGGAAGTCTCTTGAATAAGATGGATCAACTCGAAGGAAAATTCGAGTCTGTTTCAATACTACATAGTCAGTGGGTTAATAGACCGCATATTTTCATGTATGAGTTCTCAACGCCAACAGGAAACATAGACTATTACAGAGTACAGTTCCTAGATGGACCTGGGGGATCGCCGAATGGTTCTACCTTTGTCTCAGTACTAATCAAGTGATACAGGTAAACGCATAGTGGGGGAGTTCCCCCCATCTCATTTTTTTTCTCCAACTGCGAAATTGTATCATCGTACAATCGCTCATCGAGATTTATGCAAGGTGATTAATCCCAAAAGGAAACTTAATTATTCTACAGCTTGAGGGTTGTTATATACCACGCGACGGCTGTGCAGTGTGTGTCAATCGCAATCGAGGATTACAAGACAACAAAGATATGGCTAGCTGAGCTACGTCACCTGAAGCCCAGCATGACAATTCAAAACTATCTATGGGCTCTTCAAGTTTTTTGCGAATGGACTAAGAAGAAACCAGACCAACTGATTTCCGAGAGATTAAAGGAAGTCGCGGATCGATCTAATTATGCTAAAACTCAAACCTACAAGAGGATTACAGTTTTTCAAAGTGAAGACAAGTCTAAAACGAAGTACAGCAGAGACATGATTGTGAAAGCGATGACCTCTTTCTACGAAAATAATCAGGCTGCGCTAGGCGACCCCAAGCACGAAAATTGGTAAATGGATTAGTTAGTTAACGAGTCTTGGCGCGCGCGCGTTAGAGAATAATTTCGACCGGATGATGCTTCGTTTAAATAAATTGGGAGATCTGCCGACGATTTGTTGGCGCAACTATTCGTCCAGGTACTTGAGACTTTCATAATTATTGCCGCTCTTGTGGTGATTAACCTTGCGGCCCGATTTATCGTTCAACGAAGACTCATGGGTCTTGAGGGCCACGAGTATCTTGTCCGATTCATCTGGTTGATTGTGGCGATAGCGGGAATCGCATACCTCGCTGTAATTTGGGAAATAATCTCACTCATCCTGGGGACAGTCGCCACCATTGGAGCCTTAGCTATTATAATCGGAATTGCTCTAATGCCATGGTTATCGGACCTCATCGTGGGTGTTACACTCTATCTCAATCCCCTCATACGAGTAGGCTCAGAGATCGAGATAGGAGGGATGAGAGGGAGGATAAGTAGGATGAATTTGACGACCACTCAGATTACAGCAAACGAAGCTTTAATCATAATTCCCAATCGGAAGTTCAGGGAAGAACTAGTTATGATATTTTCTACCAAGGAGATACCCGAGTGAACGCTATATCCACTCGCTGAGTGATCGCAACGCAATGAAGGAAATCCATTATAGCGAACCCGAGATAGCATATCTCCTGGCAAAACAACGCGGAAGCCTGGCAACGTCATTAGGGGATTGGCCTCAGGTGACACCGATAATCTATGTTTTTGATGAAACTAAGAAGGTCATTTACTTCACCTGTAGAGTCAAAACAAAGAAGTTTCGGAATATTCTTTCTAATCCGAAAGTCGGTTTCACTGTATTCAAGGAACGAGTCGGAAAAGGCCGAGGTGTAACTTTGCAGGGTATTGCTGAGGAGATCACAGATCAAAGTGAATTTAGTTATGCAAAAGCACGACTCAGTGCTCTAACTTACTATGGGAGAAGAACGATAGTCAGAGACACAAATCGAATGTTTAGAATAACTCCTACGAGCAAATATAGTTGGAATATTTAAACACCTAGACTTTCCAGTTCGGAATATCTCGGAAGCTCGCTTCGAGTCTTCCATTCGGCATAACCGCCCACGTACAAACGAACATTAGTCTTGCCGATCAATCGAAGGGCCATATAGGTATGGGAAGAGGTCATCCTATCTTTACAATAAGTGATTACATCAGTCGCATCATTGGCAAAATGTTCGTCGAATAGCCGTTGAAGTCTCTCAATAGGGACAAAAATTTTTCCACGGCCAAGGCAAATTCTCCATGGCATGCTTGTTGCCCCTTCGATATGCCCCGAAAGGAAATCGACTCGATCTCTTGTGTCAAGGACCTTTGCATTTTCACTTCTAATTGACGAGAGGATTTGGTCCACACTAGCCGCAGTACTCTCTCTGGGTTTGGCTCTATAATTTGTGCTTTGCAAATCCGGGGCTTCTCGAGTGGTGGAACCACCACTCAGGACATAGTCCTCATAGTTCATCTCAAAGAGAGCCATCTTGCTATGGCCGAGTGCTTCCATTGTCCAGAGAAAGCGCGAGGAGTAGACACCATTCTGATCATCGTAAACCACGACCGTACTACCGTTTTCAATCCCATTTCCCCTCAACAACGATTCGAGTTCGTCTATAGGCGGAATCGTCTTGCTCTGGTTGGAACTTTTGACATATTCAGTTACAGGGATATTGATGGCACGGAGCATGTGAGACTGCTCATAGTCGATCCTTCTGCGCACGTCTATTAATTTGACGGTATCCAGATTCTCTGCAACCCATGAGCTGTTCACCACCCTAATGGGTAAATCGGTAGTTATGCTTACTCCCCTGCCTGTAGAGATGCTACTATGCGCGC
>JACZWF010000154.1 GCA_022572285.1 Nitrososphaerota archaeon
CTACTTCAAACTCCTCAGTCTTTAGAAAGGCATTCCCGTACGCATCCTCGTAGACGAATTGTATGACAACTGGAAGTCCTCCGTTAGGAGCTGACCGTTCTACCTGAAAGTCCAAGCTGAACGGAACGGGAGAGTTCGGATCTATCTCCCCAATGTACTGTAAGCTTCCACTTGCAACACTAATAGAGTTGCTTCTGATAATGCTGGCTTCCATGAAGAGGGCTTCAGTGTTTCCCCGGTTCAAAATGCTGCCCACCAGCGTAACGTTCCTTCCCGCTGAGACTCTTTCTGGGATTATCCTGAGATCTTGGGAGACAAGGATTATTCTCCCTCTTACTGATAGGCCGATCTCTTTTACTTCCGTATGCGGAAAGCCTTTTGAATCAAGATACGACAATTTGATGCTTATTGGAAAAGAAGCGTCTGCTGCACCTAACGTAGCAAAAATGGATGGTGCTATGACGACGTTTGATCCCGAGCCCAGGTCATCAAACCTCCAGCTCGTGCTACCTGATGCGAGTGAGAGGGGCGAAGATCCTTGAAGAGTTATGAATACGATATCGAGTACGATTGCCGATACGGGCCCATCTCCTATGTTCTTGATGGTAAGCTTAGTGGTTGTCACCTGTCCAGCAGTGAGAGTATTGTCATCCACCTCGATACTGAGAGGAGAGACCCAATCTCGAACTACAAACCCGAGGGTCCTTGTCTCCGTTGTTCCGACTCCGTTTGAGTCTCTGTACGTGATCGAAATGGTCGCGGGATATAGTCCCTCCAAAGCGGTGGTAGAAACGTAACTCGGGAAGGAGAGGACGATACCGTTACCAGGCTGAATGGAATCGATTCTTTTCTCTTCATCACCTCGTGAAATGCTGATGGGAACTCCAGACGGAACTCCTTGAAATGAAAGACGAACAGTCACGGAATAGATAGCGGCTGTGCCTGTGTTTGAGATCTCGATACTGATATCATTCCCCGTCCCAGCCTCTAGAACATTATTGATAGAATTAACTTCAATCTTACTTCGTCCCTCCACTGTCACGGGAAACGTCAACTCAGCATGTCTCAAGATCGAATCCTTGTCCAAGTAGGTGAGTCTCATTCCCAGAGTATAACTGCCAACCTCTGCATCAGATCCTATATTCAGAAGGAACGACGTTGTAGCTATTCCTCCAACTTGAAGAGTTGTTCCAAAGAAGCTTGCTATAGAGTTGCCTCCCGTTACGTTTGAGAATGGTGTGCTTAGTTGAAGTACGCCACCGATTCCAAATAAGGGGCCGACGTCCAGATTCTGTACTGTAACGCTAAGCATCAGCCGTTGATCACCGGGAGCTACCGGGATCTCCGCCCCTAAGTTCCCCCAAAATGAATCGACAATTGATGGACCTCCCCTTCCGACCTCTTCGACTCGGAGGCTGAGTGTTCTTGTCTCTTTTTGGATTACGCCAAAGGTATTTCGGAATGATGTCGTACCAACTATCGGAAAGGTTTGGCCTCGAGTCGTCGAAGGAGCAAAGATGCTAATGGAAAGAGTGACTCCTTCTCCCCGTGATAGAGATCTCAATAACCATGTGTTATCAGAACCAAGTAGGCTCAGAGGTTGAGGGATATTCAAAACGAAATCGATTGGTCCAGTATTTGCCGTTCCTTCATTCTTTATCGTAAGTCTGACATCGTTCGCTGTATCGGGGGATAGGAGTTGAGTGTCCGATGTCATTCTGATGAAACTCCTTCCGCTAATATGGACTTGAATGTCCCTCTCAATAGGGACCCCTTCTAGCATTCCTTCAAGCATCACATACTCAATCCTGAGAGTTAGAGTCTGCTTTTCGAGAGGTGTGTTTTCATTGATGTTCACAAGAAAACTGAAGCTCAAACTCCCCCCTGATGGCATTGTCGAAGATACAGCCGAGAGCGATCTGCCCCCGGTACTATTCGACAGGAAGGAAGTGAGAGCCAAATCTACAGAGATGTCAGTCATATCGAAATCCGCTCCATTTCTTAACACAACGTTGAGTGGAGACCCTAGATCTCCGGGGGCAACCTCTACCTGGCTGGTTTGGCTCCCCCAACCAGCGAAGAGGACTTCAAACTCTGTCACAAACACTTTCATTTCATATTCTCCCGTACCTGAGAATTTCACTCCCGATAGTTTTACGAAATAGAACCCTGATTGATCAGCAGTGTAGTCGATTCTCTCATTTACGGCATCTCCCTCGAGTTCTGAAGATGTGAGTAGGTTTTGTTCAGTTAGCGTGGTTTCGGGATCATAGAGCAACAGATCGAGGTCGGACCCTCTTGGAACATCTAAAAGAATCGTGATGGTTTGTCCTGCAAACATCTCAATCTTGAAGTAGTGTGAACCCGTTGAAAAGACACCGTCAATCTTCCCAGAGGTTATGGTCTCTGCTTCTTCGAACGAGCTACCTCCTTGTGCAAGCACTAAACCTAGGAAAGCTCCTGGTAGTAAGAGCAGTACAAGAATTATTCCAACCAGCGATAACTTTAGGGTATTAGGCCTAATCGTTGACATATCTAATTAACGCCCGACTCCCTTTTCAAAAGCCTTTGCCCCAGAACCAGAGGGATTTCTATCTGATTCAATCTGTCCATCGATGAGATTTGCTACTCGGTCAGCAATTTCGCTATGTTTGGGATTATGACTCACAAGTACGAATGTCTGGCCGTTCTCCTTATTTAGATTCCTGAATAATTCCAGTACTTGTTGGGCACTCTTGCTATCTAGGTTTCCAGTAGGCTCGTCTGCAAGAATTACTTCCGGATTATTTGCCAAACTCCTGGCTATTGCGACTCTTTGTTGCTGCCCGCCTGAAAGTTCATTTGGATAGTGGCTTTCTCTATCACTTAAACCAAGAAGTCTTAAAAGCTCTTCTGCTCGTTCTTCTCTTTCTTCTTCCAGAGTATTTTGGAATAACATTGGAAGCATAACATTTTCTTTTGCGGTTAAATTTGGAATTAAATTAAATTGCTGAAAAATAAATCCAATTTTTTTGCCTCTAATTTGAGCTAATTCTGATTCTTCTAAAAGAGCTATATTTTCCCCATCAAGATAAACTTCTCCTTTGGTTGTGTGATCTAAACTTCCTGCCAAATTCATCCCTGTGCTTTTTCCAGATCCAGAAGGCCCCATAATCGCGACAAAGTCCCCTTCTTCTATTTTAATATCCACTCCATCAAGGGCCTTTACTATATTTTCCCCCATGTTATAATATTTTGCTGCATTTTTCAATTCTATTACATTTCGTTTTTCCATAAATTTCCTCATGATGTTGAATTTAAGAAACTTTGCTTTTTGAGAATAACAACTTTTAAAAACAATTATTCAGGATTAATAATATGATAATTCCAATAAGATGTTTTAGTTGTGGCAAGCCAATCGCTCATTTATGGGAAGAATACAAACAAAGAGTTGGAGAAGGAGAATCTTCAAGGAAAATTTTGGATGAATTTGAGTTTGAAAGGTATTGTTGCAGGTCAATGTTTCTCGGACAAACAGATTTGACAGAATTAATTGGAAAATTTAACATTGAAAGAAAGAGCTATCCAGCTATAGCATTAACAACTGACTCATCAATTTTAACATCATTAGATTCCTTTGTCTTACTGCAGAGCATCTTAGTCTCCTCCCAGTTAACATCAGGCAGCAGTTTCTCAGGCTTAAAACTATAGCCTTTAATTATATTGTCCAACTTTTCTATTCTGTCACCGGTATCGGGATGAGTAGATATATATTTAAAGATATCCGGCATATTACCATATTCCTTTTTCAATGTTTCAAAAAAGTCTATTAAACCATTAGGGTCAATCCTTTCATCTACAAGCATTTTTAAACCTTCAGTATCGGCAGATGATTCCTCTGACCTCCTATAAGCAAGACTGCCTAATGTTTTTGC
>JACZWF010000155.1 GCA_022572285.1 Nitrososphaerota archaeon
TGAGGAATTGTGCTGTCCGGGATTTAGGCCCGCTTGAGATCACTTGAAGTACGTCTTGCGGGGAATCTATGTCAAGCATGATTGAAGGAGCTCTGAAGATGAAACTCTTCAGATTCCTCTCAATGGATTCCCTCAGGTGGTTCGTAAAACTATCGTTGTCATAGAAGGTATCTATGACTCCCGGAGGGCGCTGGAGAAGAGCGTTGGTGCCATCTTGATTCAGTGAAGGCGTTATTATGACATCCTTATCCAAAGCGAGTTCTATGATCCTGTCAAGATCAGACATTGCGATAAGTGGAATATCGGCGGGGAGAACGAGCGTCGCATTGAACTTCCTCGCAATATAGTATTCATTTCCTTTGAAGACTGCGATATTAACTCCCCTGCTATAATCCTCAAGAATGATTGAGGAACCCAAGGATTTTCCCAGCTCTGCAACCTGATCGTCAGGTGTTACGGTCAGAATCTCGTCGACCAGTTGAGATTCGCGTATGTTTTCGATCACCTCCGAGAACATTACCATTGTGAGTTCCTCTCTCTCGGTTGAGGATAGAATCGAAGCTAGCCTCGCCTTGCTCTCCCTCAACTCCTTAACTGGGATTATGATCCCTGCTTTCATTCGCTACACCGATAGGAGCACCTTGGCCAGCTCTACCTCGTCCTCGTGATTACGCATGATAATGTCCGCCAGGTGAGCTTTCATTCCAAGGTCTTTGATCGCATTAGAATATGATTCGTCGGTCCTATCGATTACCAAAGTATCGAGGAAGGATGAGTAGAACTTCGCGATCCCAGCCGGAGAGACATCGAGGCCCAGAGCTTTCATCATCCTACCAGCGGGACCATTTATCGGGGAGTTCCCAATGATTGGACTAACCGCCACTTTGGTTGCGGTTGTCCGCTTTAAGGCCTCAGCGATTTGGGGAATTGAAATAGTAGGGCCGATGCTAGAAATAGGATTGCCCGATGTAACGATGATCCTTTCGGACTCGAGTATGGATGAAGACACATCTTTACTCGGTTCAACGTGTTCAATTCCACGATAATATACTCCTTGCACGATGGGTTCACCTTGATCCCTCACCCAATACTCTTGAAGATTCATCTCGCCCTTCGTGGTAAGGATGATTGTCTGAAGACTCTGATCTGTTGCGGGAATAATACGTTGACGTATTCGCAAGCGCCTTGCTAAGGTAGATGTTATTCTTGACAATGTATGCCCCTCACCAAGGAGTTTAGTCCTAAGAACATGGGTCGCCAGATCATTGTCTCCTATCTTAAACCAGTTATCCTCACCCAGTGCTCCGTATCTTCGTAGGAAAACGAATGTATCATCCCTTAACCCCCAACCTCTTTTCTCATCTAATGATGCATTTAGCGTATAGAGGACTGTGTCAATATCGGGACAGATGTAAAGACCGTAGAGCCAAATATTGTCCCCGACGTTTGTGATTATTGTCAGGTCTTCTGCATCTACAACAGCATCGAGTCCTCGGATGAGCTTGGCTGAGCCTGTCCCGCCACAAATTACTGTGATCATCATGCTCGACGGTAGGCTGTATACATTTTATCGAATGGACCTACTCTGGCCGTAGCTGGGTAACTCGTGCCCCGACCAAAATGAAGATGAATCCAATTACTAACATGATCAGGCCATTGAAGAGGGCTCCAGTAGGATTTCCTAGAATCATTGCATCTCGAAGCCCATTATTAAGATAGGTCAGCGGCAGTGCTCGTGCCACAATCTGAAGAATTGGAGGCATCAATTCTAGTGGAAAGAACGTGCCCGAGAGAAACATCATTGGGAAGATGATTGCATTTCCCGCAGCGTCAGCTGCCTCTTCCTCCCTTACCAACCTGGCAATTATCATGCCGAGCCCAGGGAAGGCAAGGGCTCCCGCTAAAAGGAGAAAGACGGTGAGAAGATTGGGAATGATCCTGATATTGAAGACGACAACGCCTACTACAGTAATCACGACCGCCGAAATAACTGCCAGTAAAGCCTGAAAGATGACCATGCCCATTACCCACTCTAGTTTAGAGAGGGGTGTTGTAGCGAGTTTTCTGAGGACTCCATTCTTCCAGTATTTCGTATTAGTACCAATAGTCCCAAAGGTCGCCGTTTGGAGGATGGAGAGGCCGATCACACCTGGAAGAAAGAAATCAACAAATCTGAGTTCAGTGGAAAGTGCTTGCTCTGGACGAATTGTTATTGCTGTTTGTGAATTCGCGACCATCAAGTTCATCTCTCCAATTACCCCAGAAACAATTCCTAGCGTCACCGCAGAGGAAGATTGAGATTGATCGAAAACGAGAACGATTGAAGCGTTATTCTCTCTCAGGTCAGAACCAAAGCCTTCCGGTATGATTAGCAATCTGGCGATACCCCTCTCACGAAATTGCCCCTGATCGGTGAGGATGTCTCTGTCTTGAGTTGTCTGTATGTTGAAGGCATCAGTTGCATTTAATATTCCGAGAAGTTGGAGCGATTCCTCTGTGGGTTTTCCGCGCATCTGATCATCATTTCTAACAAAGAGATCAAGCTTGCCTTGCTCGATGCTAAAGATTCCCCCGAAGAGTAGCATCAAAAGGACTGGGAACGCCAGGGTCCAGAAGAGGGTTGTCCGGTTTCTATACCAAGATCTGACATGGCCAAGAAAAACGGTATTGATTACCGAACCCCTAACTCTCAACCGACTGACCCCTCTGATGTAATTCTCTTACCTGTCAGGCTGAGGAAGACATCCTCGAGATTTGGGCTCCGTAACTCAATCTCAGCCATCTTCGCATTCTCTTTCTCCAGGATTGATATGACTCTTGCAAGGTCTGAATTGTCCGTAAAAGGGATTATAACGTCCCCATTTTGTGCGGCCTTCGCTCTCATTCCGTCGAAAAGTGTAATTAAATTATGGTTATCGATTCCGCTAGATGCATTCCTGACAACAATTGACTTCTTTCCTCCGTACTCGTCTATTAGTTGGTCTGGAGAACCTCTCGCAACTATTTTGCCTTCGACTATCAGCATAACTGTATCAGATAGGGCCTGAGCTTCTTCCATGTAGTGGGTGGTGAGAAAAGTAGTCTTTCCCTCATCCCTCAACTTCCGTATGAGTTCCCAGGTGTCCCGACGCGCCTGGGGATCCAGGCCTGCAGTAGGCTCATCCAGAAAGATTATTTCCGGATCATTTACTAAAGAGATCGCAATCCCAAGACGTTGTTTCATTCCTCCCGAGAGTGTTTTGTAACGCTGGTTGGCTCGTTCATCCATTCCAACAAGTTTGAGCAGATACATTGAATCGGCCCTGCTCCCATAGATTTTCCTGAAATATTCTATATTCTCGAATACTGTGAGCCAGTCTAGTGCATTGAAATCCTGTGGCAGGACGCCTATCTTCTTCTTTATGGCCTCCTGGCCGTCATGCTTCCTGACATCGTATCCCAAAACATATGCTTCCCCCGCTGTTGGATCTCGTAGACATTCGAGTATTTCGACTGTGGTCGTTTTTCCAGCACCGTTAGGACCAAGAAAAGAGAAGACTTCCTTGTTGTTAACATCGAAGGAAATGCCGTCTATGGCTGTTAGTTTTTCATAAGTTTTGACAAGGCCCTTTACTTCGATCGCGTGTTTCGCTGTCAAGGCGATTAGCAGGTAGGAATATGTATTTAATCTGTTACCGCCGCAGAGCTCGATAACCCTGAAGCATCTTCGTTGTCTCGATCAAGGCCAATATGCTGAAGAATCCAAGGAAATACTTTTAGAGAGCTTAGAAAATATTGACTCGATCAATTTTAAGTCACAAGTCAAATCCCAAATAGAAGTATGGCCCCAGCGCAGTCCTGATGATGGAGAGATAGACTGGAATTG
>JACZWF010000156.1 GCA_022572285.1 Nitrososphaerota archaeon
TTCTTCTGTCTCTTCAAACCGAGACCGATTGTCAAGAAGACTACCCCTACACCGAACATTGTGATCCCAGCGGCGTTCTCAAAAACGCCGAAAGCAAAGGAGACCGGTATGAAAACTATACCGATGATGATCAGAGCTAGGCTCGGTTCATCTTGGGATCTTGCCATTCCTCTCTAGGTAGACTATCAGCTATTTGTTAGTTATCTCAAAGCGATTAGTAGAGTCGGTAAGAAAAGAGAGGTTCTAAAATAGGAATACTCTTCCTCCCACTGGCATGAAGTTTGCAGGAGTCCCGACTTGGGTAGCGATCTATGCGGTTATCGCAGGGATAGTCCCGATTTTTTTTGGGATTGTTGCTGTGATAACTCCGGACCTCCTTGATTACTAGAGAAATTATCGAATTTAGTGCGAAAGAGTTCCTCCAGAAAGAGCTTGCGGATCTATCGCCGAAGATAATCTTCTTGCTAGGGAGGACACCGCTACGTGCTCTGAAATCCTTAGACAGCTACAAAGGCGGGCTATCAGGCTACAAAATCCTGTGGAACATCGGTAGAAGTTGGGGGAAGAGAAATTCAGGACTCTTTCAAAGAGTAATGGTAGGTGTATTCTTGCTTTGGATCGAAGTCATGAGTATACGGCTCTTCCAGATCTCGAAGGCTTTACGTGAGACAGACCCGAACCGAGGATGAGTATACTTAGCAAACATCTATTTGGCTTTTGCATAATTCGTTTGACTTAGAATCATCATAACCGCCTACCGAGTCAAAGGATCAGTTTAATTCGTCAGGTTGGCACATGAAATTCCGGATGAATACACGAACCAAAAGATCACTTAGGGCTGGAATCGTAGGTGCAGTTTTGGGAGCATCATTTAGCTTCGTGATAAATCTAATCATTATCCCATTACCAGTAACCCAAATTTCTTTTGCCATATCCACTGCCATCTCTGGATTTATGTCAGGACTATTTGGGGGATTGCTAGGAGTGTATGCGCTGAAGGAGTGGCAGGATTGGAAGGCATCACGCACCTAATTATCGGATTGTCTAAGGATTAGTCACCGAGTCGCAGCTGTTGCATTTCCACCTTTCTCTCAATAATTTTATTTTTCTAATTAATTGGGAAGTTAGGCTTCCAATAACCCTAACCTCGAGTTAGGCTCCCTTCTTATTTTTTCATCATCAGTCATACAAGCGTCGAGCCAGGACTTTCTTAATGATTCATACTTTGTTACCGGCCTTGCTGTAGACTTCCTCCATCACCTAGAGAAGCCAATTTTCATAACATATTTGTAACCGTTATGTTTGACCTTGAACATGGAAAAAGGGAAAGAGTTCAATTTTGAAATTCTACACAAGCCTGAATTTAGCTTGTTGTCAGTGAGTCTAGAGCCAGGTCAGAAGATAAAGGCTGAGACTGGAGCGATGGTCTTCATGGACCCTTCAATGGAGCTGAAGACCGGAGCGAAGGGTGGGCTATTCGGCGGCTTCAAAAGGGTCTTGGCTAGGGAGAGCTTCTTCGTCAACGAGTTTTCTTCTCCAAAAGGTGGAAGAATAGGTCTTGCTCCCATATACACCGGGGATATGGTCCATATACCCATGGAGGCAGGTGAAAGATGGGTTATCTCTAGTGGGGGGTATATGGCAAGTTCCCTTGCTATAGACACAGATTCCAAATTTCAAGGATTCAAAAAGGGGTTTTTCAGCGGGGAATCTATGTTCTTTCTAGAGTGCTCCGCAACGTCCCCCTCTGATTTGTTTCTCGCCGCTTATGGTGCTTTTGAAATCTTTGACCTCAAGCCCGGAGAATCACTATTGCTTGACAATGGTCATCTGGTGGCGATGGAGTCCCAAATAAAATACGACGTCAAGAGGGTCGGTGGAATTAAATCGACGATGTTCTCAGGCGAAGGATTAGTGCTTAATGTTACTGGGCCGGGCAAACTGATTACCCAAACGAGATCACCAGCAGGCTTCCTCTCTTGGGTGGGTGCGCATGTTGGAGGGAGAAGCAGAGGACGATAAATGAATGGTAAAACTCATGGAAAAACAATAGATTCGTTAGGATATACCGGTTCCATCGGACCATTTCTGAATGAAGCTGTAGAATACATGATGATGATGAAGGGGTATCAAAATAGTAGCCGAGTCTAGGAGAACCCCGCTTTCCAAACTTTCCTTACTTTTCCTTATTTCGAGTCGTTGTTCCTAAGCTGACGAGCCAAGGCGCACGCGCGTAGCCATGCGGACAGATTAGGTATTATTCCCATGTCATTGATAGATTACTTCTGTTTCTTCTCTGACTTATTTGATCGAACTTGATCATCGGGGAGCGCGCGCTTTCCTCTCCACTTGCCTTCGTCATCTAGCACTCTGGAGATGATATCGGAATATGCTTCCTCGAGGAGCTTTGCGTTCTTAACGGCATACAGCTTAACTTTTTTATGATCTACCTCGTAGATCCTAACTCTAACTTTTTGTTTTTTACTTCCCATGAGGACCCTCTGGACCAAATAATCCATTTCACAAGCTTAATAGCCTTTCGACGGATGATCAGCGCCAAGAACAAAAAGTGATGAAATCATGCCCCTCCACGGCGGAATAAAGCGCGCGCGCTTGGGAGTAGTTTACAAAGGTGTGACAATAGTGGAGACCATCGAGGCTTTCCTGGCCTCTGCAACATAAGACTGCTACTTCCAGCGAATTAGCTGTCATGATCATGGTAGATTGGTTGCACATTCGCTAGCTCCTACTCTTCCTCCCCCCACCTTTTCAGGAGCAGCCAAGCCCCTGTAGAAGACCTTAGGGACTCGGTTTGGAGACATATCCATAACACTTTCATAACACTTGTCATACAAATTTTGAAGAATATACGATTAAATATTCATTATTTTCAATTTTTTTAGTTGCTAGCAATGCCATCGAAGTCAAGGAAACGGGGGAGTGATGGCTAAACTGCCTAAGTGTCAGGAGTGCGGATCGGATCCTGAGCGAGAATTTGCCCTCCTTTCGCAGCTAGCAACCGAGATACAAGACCTGAAAGATGATCTACGCGCTCCTCGAGCTCCTGACGAGATAGTTGAGATTCTCTCCGAATCTGTTCGACCTCAGAGATCATTAACAAAGGAGCGGCCTTAAGATAATCTTCCAGAAGCTCCCTTTCGGTAGGTCTATAGTAGCTATCAGAAACTCCAGTTGAATGGCCCATCAGAGTTTCTACGTTAATTGGCCTCATAGCCTGTTCGGTTTTAGTCTTAAAGTATTTTCGTAGCGAATGGATTGAAAATTCATGTCGCTTCATCTTATCCGTTCTCAGGCCATATTTCCAAAGGGCGTTTTCAAGGATTCTTTTAACACCTCCGGACGCCAGACGCGTTGGAGTCTCAATTCTTCCCTTCGGGGAGCCTTTGGGCGAAGATTGCCACCTATCTCTAAGTAGCGGTGAATTCTTTGTAATTATTTCTCCCTGAGAGGCTCTGAGATCCATGTATTCTGATAGTCTTGAGAAGGCTTCGCTAGTGCAGAAAGTGAAGTACTGTTCTCGGTCTCCGGGATAGATTAGGAGTTTCGCGGCAGATATTTGGCCATCAAGCTCTATGGGAGTTACATTACCCCAACTCAAAGTGTCCCAGCCCCTATTCTTATCCCACTACTGACCATGATAGAGATAGCGACTTGAAATCGGAGGCCCGAATGCGAATACAGTAGTCTTACCTCCTCAATCGTTGGAATTCGGTCAAGAGCGTACCTTCTCGGACTGGGCATCATTTTGGAAATCTTGGCCCAGTTGATTTTGGAGACGTCGTTCATCTCCAGCAGTAATCTTATCGGTTTTTTCATGTTAGCGAGAGTACTT
>JACZWF010000157.1 GCA_022572285.1 Nitrososphaerota archaeon
TTCACCTAGGGGAGCAACTCTCAGGAAAACATGTGCCAAGGCAGGATAGCGGGGTGGGACTAGTACGCCATCTGAGCCAATGAGAGTGTCCCCAAATGAACCTCGCTGAGAAAAGGGGTGTCTCGCTATCATCTTCAATGTGAAATCGATTGCGGCAGGAAAACTTACCGCTATTGCAGCAAACTCCAATCCGCCAACTATCCCAACTGTCGCTACCCCCGCACCCATGATAAGAGTGCCTACGTCACCTGGAAAGATCCTTGCTGGGAACCAATTAAACTTCAGGAATGCCAGCAAAGATACGGTTAACACGACGGCAATTGCCGCTGCTTCCCATCGGCCGAACAAGATCGCAAGAAAGCCGAGGGTCCCGAGAGAGAGGGCACCTACTCCTGCCTCCAGACCGTTAAAGCCAGCAAACATATTCGAGAAATTTGCAGATGTGGTAATGGCTAACGGAATTACTAGGAATTGGTAAAGCGCTCCGAATCCGATCCATCCAATGAGCGGAAGTATGATCTGACCCTCACCAGAGTAGGTAATGATTAAGGGAATTGTTGCCGCTCCGATCAGAAATGGCTTGTATCGTTGCTTCATGAATGAAAAGTCGTCGAACATACCGATCAGGGCAATTAAGATGAGGACGATTATCGCGCTTAAGGCGAAAGCACTTATCTCGCCTCCAAGGATGTTGTAGGTAGCTGTTCCGAAGATGAATCCTAAGAGGATTCCGATTCCTCCCATTTCTGCTCGCATGGGTTTATCCACCTTGTGGACATCCTGACCTACAATCCCTCTTTTCAGTAGTTTCTTCTCCAAGATGGGGATCGTAATTAGGGCAACCGCAAAGGCAATCAGACCTGAAATGATGAGTTCGTTAATCATGCAGCTAGCTCATCAGTATAGGCCATGGATCGTGTTAGACGCCAGAATGCCATCGTTCCCAATGTGAAACCAACTATCCAGCCAAAAAGAGAGATGATTCCTCTTGTGAGAGATGGGACCTGAGCCCCGACGAGGGCCAAGAAGACCAAGTTCATCAGCACTGCCGATACCAGAGGGATGATAAGACTAAGCCCTATCACCGACATAACAGTGAGGATAGCTTTGCCTCTTTGCTGCTGGTTCTCTCTAAATTCTAGCTTCGGTTTTTGCAAAGTATTTCGTTAGTATCTCCTTGTCAGCTTTCTCGTAGTCGACTAGATTGCCCACATCTGCCCAGTATGCATCTTGATAATAGGCATTAAGCTGTTCACCTCTGTCAAGGGCGGTTGGAAAAGTTTCGGTCTCTAAACTCACTGGACGGCCCGCAGGGATATATTCGAATATCCTTGGGCTCAACACGTACACTC
This sequence comes from Nitrososphaerota archaeon, assembly GCA_022572285.1. GTDB lineage: Archaea > Thermoproteota > Nitrososphaeria > Nitrososphaerales > UBA57 > B1T1B5. The sequence continues at coordinate 1,353 of JACZWF010000157.1, forward strand.
CAGCGTTAGCGTTGAAGGAGAGAGTAGGTTTCTCATCAAATCTCATTATTCTATCTCTACCACCCAGACTTATCTTTCCGTAAGGCACCTTGATCTCAAACTTCTTTAATGCCAAAGTTCCGATTCCCTTCCGACGACGATGTAATTCTATCATCTTGCCCAAGTTCAGAGACGTGAGGATGTCCCCGTTCATCGTAACGAAACTTTGGTCGCCTAGGAGCTCTTGAGCGGATTTCAGCTGCCCTCCAGTTCCCATAGGCATATCCGTTTCAGCGTAACTTATCTTAACTCCTAATTGATCGCCATCGCCAAAGTACTCCTTGATTCTATTCTTCAGATACGCAACACAGAGAACGACTTCTTCGATCCCGTACTCCTTGAGCCACGTGATAGTCCTCTCTAGCAAGGGTTTCGCCCCAACAGGAAGCATGCATTTTGGCATGACGTAGGTAAGTGGCCGAAGCCTCGTACCTACACCGCCCACTAGAACGACTCCCTTCATTGTAGACGCTGCTCCAGCGTGGGAGATAATGTCGGATCCTTCTCCCATTGAAGCATCAATTTCTGAGTCGTTGAAATATGTTTTGATCTAGAACCGCCAGGAGCTAACTCGGTCAGAATCGCAAATTGCTTGCTTACAGTTTCTCCCATCTTCCAAAAGTCTTCGAACGTCTTCAGGAATAGTATCCCCTTGCTACTTGTATGATACTTTCTATCCTCTGGGAAGGAGATTAGTAGTCTTGTTTCCTGCAGGAACTTGAGATACCGTATGAGCTGATCGTAACTCAGGTTTGCCTTGTACATTATTCGAGTCTTAGTTGATCCGTGTCTAGTAATCTCAAGTATGTCTGAGATAATCTTCATGCGATCACGTTTGGGCTTGGCCCCAGCCTTTCCTTGAAGGCGAAGAGACTCCAGAATTAGACACCTCTCCACGACGGAAAATTGGCGTTCAATCCCAAGAACTGCCAAAAACCTTGATCAGACATCCACAGTCTAGCCCGTTTGTTACCCCAATTGGCGGCTACCTCAACCCTTTCTTCTGCAATGTGACGTCCTCTCAATCCAAGGAAGTATAGGAATCCCATATTGATTGCTGATGTTAATTTGTTCACTATATCCTTCAAGGCACCGATCAATCTGTGATTTCTGGGTTCCTTTACATACCTGATACTGAGATTCGCCAGACCTCTCTCTACCGATGAAAGGGCTTTGAACCAGATCCCCTTCCTTAATGCTTTCTGTCTCAATCCTGAGAGGGACAGTCGGTTTCTGCCCAGACTATTCAAAGTCAACCCCTCCTAGCTTTGTAAGCATCAAATTCCCAGCATGAGTCGTTCTATAACGGGTCGTTCCATCACGAATCTCTTTCTCTACCAAACCCTCCCCCACTAGGAATTTGAGATAGGATGCGGAACTTCTAATTCCATTTGGAGCTTTAACCTCCAAGACTCCCCTACATTGTTCCAGAACTCTTGCGAAATCTGCTAGCAATGGAGTGTCCTTCCTCCTCTCTTCAATAGTCTTAGAGATATTCGCAGATAGAGTCACGGTACAACTGAGGAAGATATCGTCCTCTATCCCTAGTAGTGATCTAACTTCATTTGGAATGGTAATGCGCCCGTCGCTTATTACCCTAGCCAAGAACGTTGCCGAGTTAGCCATCTAGTTTCCTACGGACAATGTAGGTCTATTAACCTCATAAGGAGGATATTGAGATCTGTTCCGGAGAAATCATAAACCTTTCTCCGGTTTGTCTGCAAATATAGGTAATGCACCACTTTTCCTTCTTATTCAGGTCTAATATTTGAATAAAACAAATATTTGAGCTATTTTAAGTCATAAAGGTGCATTATGAGACCAATCATCCTAAGAAGGGATATATCAGAGGGAGCATTTTAAAAGATATTAATGGATCAGAAAGGTGCCTTAGCCGATAAACTCCGAATAGGTTGTAGCGGCTGGGGGTACAAGGACTGGATTAATGTATTTTATCCATCTCGAGCCGCAAACAAGGATTTTTTGAAGTTCTACTCTTCGATTTTCGATGCCGTCGAGATTGATTCGTCCTTCTATCGGACTCCATCTCTTCCAATGATTAGATCATGGTACGAGAAAACTCCCAAAGATTTCCTCTTTACCGCAAAGTTACCTAAGAAGATAACTCATGAAAAGCATCTCGCGGGCGTAGACGTCCAGCTTGACTGGTTTGAGAAAAGCATCAAAGGGTTGAGAGAGAAACTGGGCGGAGTAGTAGTTCAATTACCTCCATCATTTAAAGTAGCAAAAGATAAGTCAAGATTAGCAGACTTTCTGAAACTCATAGACCCTAAGGTGCATTATGCAATAGAGTTCCGACATATTTCGTGGTTTGAAGATCAAAGTATTCTCCCGCTTCTTCGGGACCATAATGTGTCACTCTGCTGGTCGATCAACCAATACCTAGAAACCCCGAAGGAGGTTACATCCGACCAGCTTTACTTACGGTTTGT
>JACZWF010000016.1 GCA_022572285.1 Nitrososphaerota archaeon
GACCAGAAGACCTTGGAACGCACCAGTTAATCCAAATATACTAAGAGTAAACAGAGCTGCAACAGCGTAAATACCATATGAGAGAAGACGATGTACTAACACGCTAATATCGTGTGGAACTACTCTAACCTTTTCTATGAGCGTAGTATATATTTCATTCATGTTCCTAGCAACGAAGATCGAAACTGTCCAGAGGATTGCTACCTGAATTACCCGAGAAATTAAGACATTTGTCTCTTGAATTTGTACCCAGACAGAAGGTATATCGAGTATCAAGATTACCACTGCGGTTGCCACTAGGTATGTTCCATAGCTTTCTAGTTTACTAACTAGGAACCTCCTTGTGTCCTCTTTTCTTACGGTCTCACCTTGCCGGCGACTAATTAGTTGAGATATGGACCACGCGGCTGCGATTACTAACGCTGAGACTAGTAGCCTGCTTGTGAGATCGTTCAAGCCGGGGATGGCGATTAGTCCCATTCTATAAACGGTCGAAAGTTACTATACTATATTTAGTATTCGAGGGAGCCTTTTCAACTTCTATCTCGACCCGGAAAGGAGGAGCTTTCGTTCTGCGCTGGCAACTATTCGCCTTGTTCTGATCACAGCATCTGGGTTTACGCTTATACTGTCAATTCCTTCCTTAACCAGGAGCTCAGCGAAGTCTGGATGGATGGAAGGAGCCTGTCCACAAATAGATATTGTAATCCCTTTTGTTCGTGCAGCTGAAAGCGCGCGCGCTCTGTCCACTCCGAGTATGAGTTGTGTCAAGTCATTGCTTCCGATTGAGAAGCCATCACAAAGGTCAGCGAACTCCTCAGCTAGTAGAACTATGCTCGGAACCTCGGCCATTAGCCATATCTTGAAATCGTTCCCTCTCTCCAAGCCCTCCTCGGTCATTATCTATAACGCCCTCTTGACCTCCCATATCGTTCTGGCAAAGGGGAGCATCACCCAGACATTATTTAGACCGTCATCTCTAATGCTTTTTATCGCCTTACATTCCAATCTAAATGCGGGCTCATACTTTGCGCTAACATATCTCGAAATACCTCTCCATCCTAACATGGGGTTTGATTCGGCTACCTCGTATTTCTCACCACCCTTGAGCGATCTATATTCATTAGTCTTGCGCGCGCGCGCTGGCAGAAGGGAGATCTTCAGCTGTGGCACTGCTCCTTACGGCAACTTCAGGCTCAGCGAAACCATCTAACGCCAGTTTCTTGTATTCTCTTCGAACTCCGTCGATGAGATCATGAGACATTTCTGTGGCCTCTATCTGTTTTCTGATGTCTGCACTCCCAGTCTGGAGACTCTCTATTTTGCTCAAGTCGATCGAACTTAAGATATTGGCGATCTTTTCCTTGAGGGTATCAGTTTCCAACAATCTAGAATACGCCATTGTTGTGATAGCGAATCCCGCAGGCACAGAAACACCTGCTCCAATCAACTCTCCTAGATTGGCGTTCTTACCTCCGACGAAGGAGGCATCCTTAAGCCTAACATTTTTCAGATCGGCCAGGATTGCTTCTTCCATGGTACTGGACGTTAGACAATACCGTGCCTAGAAGAAAAGCCTATTTGTTTTTTATATCTAACTCTGACGTGGGGTCGGCCGGATGGCTCATAGATTCGCCAAGGTCATCATTTAGGCTGAACGCGATCCTTCTCTTCCCTTCAGTTCTTCGTAGTTGTGAGCTGACTATTTCCAGCTTTTCCAACACGTCCATGTGGTCCATCACAGTAGAGTAGGCACTACCTACTTTCCCAGCAATTTCTTCCGCGGTCATCTCTGCTTCGGAAAGAGCCTCTAGGATCTTGACCCTTGTATCACAAGGAGTGACTATGAGCATTTTATTTACTTTTATGATACAAAAACGCCCAAGCCTCGTTGATACCTCTTTAACCGAAAGGTTGGGCATGGTGGATGTCAAGATGGGAAGGTTATTAGATGTTATGGCCCTGTCCCCAAAATTTGGGTCTAGACCCGAATGGTAAGTAAGGTGTTACAGTTTTTTCTCTTTGTTCAACCCTAAAATACCTAATTCGCCAGAATTATGCCTAGATGAATCGTCCTCTGCTCCTGTGGGGGGTCGTGACGCTTATCTTTGGGATGATTTTTAATTTCCTCCTGTTTGAGCTCCAATTTGAGACTTTTAGGGAGGATCTTGAACCATGGCGCCTATTCGCTATCACATTGACAATCACGGGAGGAATAGCAGCCCTGGGAGGGCTTATGTCACAGCGACTGATGTTTATACTGCGTAGGTAGGATACTATGGAAAACGTTACCGAGGAAAAAGAGGCCGGATTTGCTTCCGAAAGAGCCGTGAAATATTTCTTCTTTCTTGCGCTCCTTAATGCCTTTGTTGCTGTAGTGCTTACTGTGCCTATCCTTTTACCTCGGTTGGAGTTTCCCATCCTCTTGACAGAATGGCCTGGGATCTATATTGTCATCGCTTTTACCTCCTTCATTGTCGCTGGCGTTCTCGGGATGATTGCATGGTCATCGGGTTACTACTTAATTTGGAGAGTCTTTGGAATATCTAGGACCGGCAGAGACCTCATAGCAGCCCAAATAATACTCACTCAAGCTGGAATATATGCGCTTACGATCTTCATGTATTGGGGCGGGTACGTTGGAGCTCATGCCTCCCATGAAGGCATTGCCATCATCTTTGTAGGCCAAATAATGGAATTTGCCGTTATTCCGAGTGCTTTGGGGATAGTTCTAATACTCCTGGGAACGATGACTGGTCTCCTTAATGTCCTGCTTATGCTAAAGAGATAATTGAAGGTCAGTATCGTCGCGAGTTCTTCACAACAAAGAGCAGCTAGCTCTTAGTTCAGTCTGGGGCGGCGATCACCTCATCCCCCCCTATACCTCCTCGACCCCTAGATTTAGCCTTTCTTGACCTCTTGAGCCCTTTTAGAGAACCTGATACTACAATAACTTCCATTCCGTCGGCTTCTAGGGCTTCGACTACATTTGACACCGAGTTGTGAGACGTGAGTAGAATCATCTCTCCTTTTTCTAATCTGATTATTTTGACTTTGTGACTCTTCAGATGGAATGTTCTAGGATCGAATGAGCCCTGCTGCTCCAACCGTATCTGAATGTATCGTTTCCTAAAGATGTGCACTCAAGCTCATTCCAAAAGGAGTTTCTGGCATCCTTGAACGGTAATCTCTCTCCCTCTCCTTGAGGTCTTGATCTTGACCTTGATTCTTATAGGATCTTTCTCATCAAGAATCAATTTTCCTAGCAGGAGCTCCTGCTTGTCTAGTCTTAGATAGAGATTACCATCTGCGTCAAGATGGTTTTCTATCTCTTTCGCCAGAATCACTCTTTCACCCATTGCTAATCCTCTAACAATCTTCTTAAGTAGGGCTTCTGACTCTGCGTGACCAAGATGAACCTTCGTGATCTGAATTGGATTTCCGAAATGGCCATCCGCCTTCTTTTGTTCAAACATTTCCAACGGAACATCTAATCTCATGGAAATACCCTCCAGAAGCTTCCTACTATCTTCGGTCGCGTGGATGAAGAAGCTAATCTCTCCTCGCCGAAATATCAATTCCTGATTTGATTGTTTATACCCCACGAGTCCATAAGATAGGGTATTATTCATAAAGTTGTTCTTTCCATCCAGATTTGTGAATCCGTGGAGATGAAACCCGCATTTCTTTCTTTGGGGATAGAGTCAACAGCGCATACCTTTGGTGCGTCAATTGTAAGCTCTGATGGAAAAATTCTCTCCGATGTTAAGGATGTCTATAAACCCGCAACAGGATCAGGAATACACCCAAGAGAGGCATCGAGGCACCACACAACTGTAGCTCATGCAGTCATCAGGGACGCATTAGAGAAAGGGAATATAAAATCTAGTGAAATTGAGATTATCTCTTATTCTGCCGGACCAGGTCTGGGACCATGTCTGCGAGTCGGCGCCACAGTGGCACGGACTATTGCCCTTCATCTCAAGAGACCCCTAGTTCCTGTTAACCATGCTATCGGTCATATTGAGCTTGGATGTTTGACAACAGGGAGCTTGGATCCCGTCACCCTACTCGTGTCTGGAGGGCACACAATGATAACCGCTTATAATGCCCGAAAGTGGAGGGCGTTCGGAGAAACCCTAGATATCACTGCTGGGCAATTGCTCGATCAACTAGGGAGACATGTTGGGTACTCTTCACCAGCAGGAGCGGTCATCGAAAGACTTGCGAAGGAGTCCTCTAGATATTTGAAGCTACCATACTCGGTTAAAGGAAATGACGTTTCACTCTCTGGAATTTTAACTGCCTCGAAGAGGCTGCTAGATCAGGGTGAGGGGATTAGAGACGTATGCTTTTCAGTTCAAGAAACCGCTTTTGCAATGCTCACGGAGGTTACTGAGAGAGCAATAGCTTTCCTAGAAAAGACTGAAGTTTTGCTTACTGGAGGAGTAGCTGCCAATTCGAGATTGACGGATATGCTAAGGAGTATGTGTGAAGAGCGCGGAGTCATATTCAGGGTAATCCCGAGGAACTATGCAGGGGATTGTGGTGCTCAAATAGCTTGGAGCGGAGCCCTCGCGTTTAGTTCGGGTGTTCAGGTTCCTGTAGAAAGTAGTTGGGTGAAACAGTCTTGGAGGTTTGACGGTGTAGAAGTACCTTGGAGAATCGTAAACTGATAAAAAGAGGTGCGGAGGCCGATCTCTACTCAACTGAATGGTTTGGAAGGCCGGCAATCTCAAAAGTCAGAATTAAGAAAAAGTATCGACGAAAGGAGATTGATAATTGGATTCGAGCGCATAGGACCCTGAGAGAAGCTCGCTTGATGTCAAAGGCTAGGTCAAATTGGGTCTCAACCCCGATAATATTTTTCGTCGACCCATTGCGCGGGGAGATAATTATGGAAGAAATCTTAGGAAGGAGGCTAAAGGAAGTAATGGAAGATATCAGCATTACAGAGCTGAAACGTACATTCTCAGGGATAGGTTCAATGATTGGACGCCTTCATAAAGATGGTATTATTCATGGGGACTTGACTACCTCAAATATGATCCTGTTTAATGGGATGGTATATCTTATTGATTTCGGCCTCTCGATTCAGAGTCAGAGGCTCGAAGATATGGGAATGGATTTGAGGCTTTTAAAGGGAGTTCTTTCTAGTGCTCACAGCCCGGTATTCAAGCAAGCCTACAAGTTCCTTATCGGAGGATATCGCACGTCTACAGGATCGAATGCCACTGAGCATGTCCTTCAAGTTGTTGAACAGATCGAAAGGAGAGGGAGATATGCCCGTGTTGACTAGTTTCACACTTCACCTTGCCTCGAGTAGTATGAACAAGTTTGATGAGATGAGGTCGATAATGGAAGGCCATAATATTGATCTCCGAATCGCGGATATTAAGGGCGAAGAGATTCAAACCTTCAGTGTCCTGAAGGTGGCTGAACGGGCCGCAGAAACCATCGCGCAGAAGTTTCAGTCTCCACTAATTGTTGAAGATACAGGCCTTTATGTGCACTCTCTCTATGGTTTTCCTGGCTCCTCTGCTTCTTTCGTATATAGTACCTTAGGTCCAGGCGGGATCCTAAAATTACTCGAAGGCAGAGAGGATATGACAGCAGAATTTCATTCTGCGATTGTCTATGCAGAGGGAGGTAAGGTTTTGAAGAGATTTGTCGGTATTTCTGAGGGAAAGATCTCAAAGGAAATTAGAGGAAACCAAGGATTTGGCTTCGACCCAATTTTCATTCCTGAGGGTAGCGACAGGACTTTTGCTGAAATGACCAGAACAGAGAAGAATTTGATATCACACCGATCAAAGTCAAGTAAGATCCTTGCAGAATGGATATCAGGCCGACGCACTCGATAGGCGCAACATTTATGTCAGCTGGAAAGGAGAAGATTACGTACTGGTGAAAGATGACTAGAATTCATTCTCACAGCCGCGGTAAATCCCAATCGTTGCGCCCGACTTCCCGGACTGCTCCCAGCTGGCTATCATATAGCACTGATGAAATTAGGGCGTTAATTATGAAGCTATCGAAAGAGGGTCTTGGGCCTAGTCTAATCGGCCTATCTTTGAGGGACCAGTATAGCATCCCCTCTGTTCGTGCAATTTTGGGTAAGAGTCTGAACTCGATTCTAAAGGAAAGCAATCTGGAAATGCCTACCCCTGAAGATCTCGATCACCTCGTTAGAAGAGCCGCGACCCTCCATAATCACCTTCGAACGCATCACGGCGATCGGAAAAACGTCCGGTCGCTGGAGCTTCTAGAAGCTAAGATTCATAGATTGTCAAAATATTACAAGAGAGAGGGAGTTATTCCAGATAGTTGGAAGTACTCCGCAGTGGTGGCCCAGTTAACCTAGAGTTACCACTCGAGGCCCTTGATCGAGGTGAGCAATGGGCGACTTAGAGGGCCTAACGAATAGAGCCCGAGAGATAGGAGGCGAGCTTATTCAGAAAGTCAGCGAAGGAAGGAATCCCATTATTTTGGGGCGGTTATCAACCGATGGAATGTGCGCTGCAAGCTTACTCGCAAAAGCTGTGCAAAGAAAAAAGGGGAAGCCGATAGTAAGGATTGTTCCCAGCATAGATGACAAGAACATCGACGATTTGTGGAAAAACGGTCATGATTGGATGCTCTTCTGCGAGCTTGGCGCTGGGATGGTTCACAAATTAAAAGAAGTTCTAGATGAAAACTGGCTAATAATCGACCATAATCAATATTCTAGGGATGAATTAGGTGTAGGGAATGTCTTCAACTCCCTCCAATTCGGTTACAACGGAGGGTCGGAGGTATGCACTACTACTATGGCTTACTTCTTATCTCTTGCCATGGATAGATCAAACGTTGATCTTGCATGGCTTGCTGTTCTTGCTTCACTAGCGGTGAGGCACGATTTGGGAGATAGGAGGTCCTTGTTGGGTCTAAACAAGATCGCGTTAGACGACGCTATTTCGACAAAAGCAATCGTATCATCAAATGACTTGCTCTTCTTTGGGAGGGAAACCAGACCATTACATCAGGCAATTTCATCCACCATTAATCCATACATCCCGAGCCTATCTGGAAATGAAGATGCGTCACTAGCAACACTAGTCTCCTCGGGAATTGATGTTAAAGTGGAAGATCGATGGAGAACTCTCGCTGACCTAGACGAAGACGACAAAAAGAAACTAGTTCAAGTCATTCTGCCATTCCTAACACCCTCGGAAAATGCTGATGAAGCCCTGGACGAGGTCCTAGGGAGTGTATATACCCTCGTGAGGGAGGATGAGCATTCATCACTTAGAGATGGAAGAGAGTTTAGCGCGCTTCTGGATGCCTGTGTTGGAATGGGCTCTGCTGGGATTGGGGTCTCCATATGTCTTGGGGATAGAGATCAAGCTTTGCTGGAAGGAGAGAGGCTACTTGTCTCCTACAGACAGAGAGTAAACCGTTATATCCGGACTCTGTTGAATGATGATGCGAGGATAGTTGAATCTAGTAAGTCATTCCTTGTCTCGGGGGATGGCTTGGTGGATGAAAATATGCTAGGACACATCGCCTCCATACTCAGCAATCTTTCGAGGTTTCGGGGGAAGGTTCTACTTCTAAGGAGTATCACTCTGAGCGGTGAAGCTATGTTTTCTGCCAGAAAGACGCCCCAGTATGAAAGCTCAGTGAATCTCGGGGAGATGATGCTTGAGAGTAGCAGGGAGCTAAGAGGTAGAGGTGGCGGAAACGATTCTTCTGCCGGTGCCCGCATTCCCATGCACAAATCAGAGTCTTTTCTGAGGTTGGTCAACTCAAAGTTATGACTTCGAAATGGAATAACGGCGTCAAGATTACAGTCAATCTCGAGTTTGACACATCAGAAAAGGCCAGACTTGTAGAGAAATCTCTAAGGCCCGACAACCGAGACATTCCATCAGGTTTGTCGATAAAGCAGTATGTGAAGCAATATACATTGAAAATAATCTTCAACTCAAGAAAAGATGGAGTTGAAACTCTCCTTGCCACGTTAGATGAAGTACTGGCGCTTGCGGATGCGTCGATCAGTACACTCGCGGAGGTCTGACCACTATGATAGACTTGAAGATTCTTAGAGAAAGTCCCGAAGTAATTTCCCAAATGTTGAAGCAGAGGAATCTAAGTATACCATTTGATAGACTATTGTCTCTAGATGCTGAGAGACGAAGTATCTTGACCCGTAATCAAGAGCTAAAGACTAGGAAGAATAAAGCATCACAGAAAATTGCAGATAGGAGGAAAAATGGCGGTGATATCTCATCGGTGCTCGAGGAAGTGAGACGAGTTTCTCAGGAGATCTTTGAAGGCAATGAGAAGGCTAGGAGAGTGGAAGAAGAGCTATACTCAGAGTTTAGGAATGTTCCAAATCTTGTCCACCCCTCTGTACCAATTGGGGTCGATTCGTCATCAAATATTGAGCTATTCAGATCGGGGACTCCCCATGTGATTTCCGGCGCGAAGGATCATATTACTTTAGCTGAGAATTTAAATCTTATTGACCTTAAACGGGCCGCAAAGGTTGCTGGATCGAGGTTCTATTACCTTACATCCGAACTTGTTAGATTGAATTATGCCCTCATTCTATTTGCGCTGGATTTCATTTCCACAAAAGGATACGTCCTAGTTCAGCCACCCTACCTTCTCAATAGGGAGGCCACCAGTGGAGCAGTAATACTATCAGATTTTGAAGATGTGATTTACAAGATAGAAGGGGAGGATCTCTACCTAATTGCTACGTCCGAGCATCCATTGGCAGCGATGCATCTTAACGAAATCTTTGGCCATGCCGAACTTCCGAAGAGATATGCCGGTGTTAGTCCATGTTTTAGGAAGGAAGCTGGCGCTCATGGCAGGGATACGAAGGGTATCTTTAGAGTACACCAGTTCGAGAAAGTCGAATTGTTTGTCTTTTCCACCCCAGAGGACTCATGGACTGAACATGAACAAATGCTAGAACACGCCAAAGAATTCTATCAAATCTTGGAAATCCCTTTCAGGGTAATGCTTCTCTCATCAGGCGACATGGGTAAAGTAGCATCCAAGACGTATGACATTGAGGGGTGGTTTCCTGGACAACGAGAGTTTAGGGAACTTGTCTCCTGCAGTAATTGTACGGACTATCAGTCTAGAAACCTAGGGATTAAGTTTCGGAATAAGCCTCATGAGGATAGTCACTTCGTTCATACCCTGAATAGTACCCTAGTAGCAACAGAAAGAACCCTAGTCGCTATATTGGAGAATAATCAACTAGGCGATGGTTCCATAGTTGTTCCCAGAGTCCTGCAGAAATATGTCGGTGGCTTAGAAACGATAAGGCAGAAGGCCTGATCAGACAGGATCTAGTGGCTTATAGCCCTTGAGCGAATTTTAATGAATACAACGTATAGGCCTCTTCCTTCCCCTCGCAGCTATTGCATATACATGCCGAGGAGACAACTCGCTTATCACAGATTTGAGTGTATATGCATTGGTTGCATGGAGCTGGAGAACCACAAATGAAACATTTGACTGCATAATTCACATCTTCACCAAGAGCAGTATGAAGTATAGTACTAAGCGACACCAGGTTCGTGGAAGGAGTGACTAGGAATCCCTTCTTGCTATCATACCTGAGTTGAGCATCTCTTGCTAGTCTGACGAAGACGTCCTTTCCCATAAATGGGAGTTTGAACCAATCGCCTATTGATATCGTGACCAAGCCTTATCTCCCATTATTCTTCTTGAAATGTGTGTCCATTCGAGCCATCTCCTTCTGAAAGACTCTCCCAACTGCATCATCTATACCAACCCTAGATAATGATTCTAGAATTGCTTTGTCCTTATTCGCTACGGCGGCCATGTACGGGAGATATAGAGTTCCAAAGTCTTTTGATGAAACGGAAAAGATGTTCCCCAGTTTGGCGTTCAGAATTCTAAAGCTTCTACCCTCATTCCAGATTCTTAGGCGCAAGTCCCAAGGAAGAGTCCCTTTTCTGAACCCGATATTCCTCCGTTTCCCCTGCAAGGCTTTCAGGACTCCTGAGGTGAGAATTGTATCGAAATATCTCAGGAGTCGCCAATCTTGATATCTTCTTATTCTGCCAAGAATCAAATCGGCCTTTGATACAGCTGAGAGTGCTCTGGCTAACTCCTCCACATCTAGATCTGCCGCAATGAGGCTAGTGAAGACTCCCTGGAGTTTCTCTTGCGGGCTAGCTCTTGTAGACTTCGAATATTTGAGGGCTTCCTCCAAATCATCGGATTCTAAAAGCCCCCCTATACCATCCTCTAGATCGAAGCTACGATCTCGGCCACTCCAGGAGAGATCAATCAATTTCGATAAGCTCACACTCATGAGGTCGTTTATCGCAGCCCTCATATCTCCATTCGAACTCCCTACAACTTCTTTAAGAATTGAAGAATCGATTTCAATGCCTTCTTTTCCAAGGATTTGTTTAAGATACATTTCCACAAGCCTTGGTGGAACTCTTCTGAAGAGAAAGACCTCCGCCTTTGAGCTTAACCTCTTTATCCTGTCATCCCTCTCTGAGTTAGCAGTCATAATGATGGGTACTTCTGCACTCATAATTAGATCCTTAACCGCTTCGATCCCCCCTTGGTCTTGTCTCCCATATAGACCGTCAACTTCATCCATAAGGATCAGCAATCTTTCATCGAATAGGCTCTTGTTCTCTCTCGTTGGTCCAACCTTTGCATCTATTCTCGCCTTAGTCCTGGCATCGCTTGCGTTGAGCTCGAGGATGGTATACCCCATCTCGTTAGCCAAAGCGTAAACCAATGAGGTCTTACCAACCCCGGGGGGACCGAGCAAAATAGCTGGTTTTCCTCCTCTCTTCCACATTTCAAGCCATCTTACAAATCCAAACCTACTTGCCTCGTTACCAACCATCTGTGAGATGGTCTTGTGTCCGTGCTTTACGACCCATGTCTCGTCCGGCGTCACCTTCGCTCCTTTTCTTATTTCCCCACGCATCTTCTTCACGGTCATAAGGCACCACCCAAGACAAAGGCAACCAGTCCAGCCACCATCCCGATAAGAACAAGAGTCTTGACCTTCTCAGCGTTTGCAGGTGAATTATCTCTCAGAATTTTCGAAGTGGTGTAAAGGAATATCGTGTCTGGAACCAAGACTAGGAGTAAGTATACAATGCTTACTACTTGAATCACATATGGTAAAAAGGATGTGGAAATGGCTACGGAAAGGAGAATTCCACCTACAATAGATGCTGTCTTATTTCCGCGAATTAATGCTATTGACCTTATACCCCTCTCCTGGTCACCCCTAACATCCGCGATGCCCTTAATCACCTCTCTGCCCGTTCCAGAGAGGAACGCCATTAGGGCTAGTGACCACAAGTAAATTAGGGATTCGTCGTCACTTACAACTGCCGCAACTCCTCCGAATATGAATGGAACTGCCATCGACGCAGCCACCATCATATTCCCGAGGATGCCATTTCTTTTTCCCCAGAAACTATATCCCCAAGAAATAATCGCGAAGATTAATGCAATGACGAAGTTGGATGGTGTAAGAAGTAGAGAACTTGAAAGACCACCAATAAGAAGTGCAGATGCGAAAACCACTCCAGTTCTCCGAGAGATCCTTCCGCTAGCTAGTGGTCTCTCTGGGTCGTTTACTCGATCAATTTCTACATCATAAATGTCATTTATCACCATAGCGAAGCCTGAAATTAGGAATCCAACGAGGAAGCCTATTACCGCCCTAATCGAGGTGAGGCTGGTTGGAGAGATTACTGCCATCCCGACCAACACTGCAGTTCCGATCATGAAAGAATTGATGGGCCTGACTAGTGTTAGAAACTCAGATGGCGATACCATCCCATCTCGCTATCCTAGTTCATGAAATCTGGCTTTTGAAACTCTGTAATAAATGACTTCGCCCCTTCTCTCCACCACTGCAGCTATCGGAACCTTTCCCATTCTTGCTATTTGTTTGACAGCGTCAGAGAGCGACGCGATAGAAATCTCTGTCCCCTCATTCAATCCGAAGACAACGAACTTCGCTGGTTTAGTCCCGAACTCTCCTCGATCATAAACTCTGAAGTCAGCCCCAAAACCAAATCCCTCTTTCGGGGCGTATCCCCTGGACCTCAGATCTCTATAAATTAGGAATTTTGTCCAGGCTGATTTATCGCGACGAAGAGCATCCTCGACCATATCTTCAAAACGCATTTCTTTGGGTTTGCTCTCTTTTCCTCCCTTTTTCTTGGATCGGTTCCTTGCACGCACCCGTAGTCTGGAGGTATACATTAGGTAGAGCGCTTCGTAATCCGCGAGAATCAGTCCATCTTTTTTACTCTGTTCCCCATACCCTCTCTGCCTAAATTCCTCCACTGCAGGAGAATCTTTCACCACAAATCCTTTGCTAGTCGCAATAGCTTCTGCAACCTCGGTTGTCTCCTCTGTCAACTTATCTCAACTGAAAGAAAAATGGAATTTAAGCTCTCTATCGGACTTTGGCGTCTATTCACCCACCAGGAATAAATGTATGTAGATGTGGAGCAGTTACATGGCAGATCCAAACTTCTTCAAGGATCGAACTGTGAGATGGGAAGGTGGTCGAGTAGTGCTTATCGACCAGAGAAAGCTACCGAATAGGTTTGTTAAGGTCAGATTGTCCACCGCAAAGGATGTTGCAGATGGAATAAAGCAAATGGTGGTTAGGGGAGCGCCTGCGATCGGCGCGGCTGCGGCCATGGGTCTAGCCCTCACCGCGTATCATAGCAAATCTTTGAAACGGGAATCCTTGATTAATGAGCTGGAACTGTCAGCTAGACTCCTCGAGGCTACACGACCTACAGGTCGAAACCTGTTCTGGGGGATTGATAGGGTGCTTGCTAAGGCTAAAGGAACTCGCGGTCCCGTTAGAAAGATAAGAGATGCAATTGTTGCTGAAGCTATTTCAATAGCTGAAGAGGATGTATTATTCAATAAGAAGATAGGTCTCTTCGGAGCCGAAATGATAGAGGATGGCGAGACGATCCTTACTCACTGTAAATGATTCTGGGTTTTCCTGGATCAGCAGATTGCAGGATCTCTTGCCACAGTAGGTTATGGCACAGCTCTGGGCATTTTTAGGGCCGCCAAAGAACATGGTAAATGTGTGAATATCATCGTTACTGAGACTAGGCCTCAAATGCAGGGGTCCAGACTTACAACTTATGAGTTGGTCAAGGATGGATTCAATGTATCCCTTATCGCTGATACAATGGTTGGTTACATGATGAGCAAGGGGTACATTGATAAAGTAATTACCGGAGCCGACAGGATTACCCGGGACGGGTATGTCTTTAACAAGATCGGTACATATCAGTTAAGTGTCCTTGCGGAGAAACATGGGATTCCTTTCTACACAGCTGCGCCTACATCTTCCTTCGACCTGAATAGCGATCATGATAGTATTGTTATTGAAAAAAGAGACATCGTCGAGATATTGAAAATAGGAAGAGTTAGAATGGTCCCAAAGGGCGTGAATATAATAAATCCGGCGTTTGATGTCACACCACCCCAGCTGATATCTGGAATTGTCACCAATGAGGGGATTGTTTATCCGCCATTAGTCGAGAACATTGAGAAATTGATACGGCCACATCTTTAATATCAGACGGTCGCAGTGCCTTCGGGCCCGTAGCCTAGCATGGATAGGGCGCCGGTCTTCGGAGTTCGAAATAATGATGTGAACCGGAGGTCCAGGGTTCGAATCCCTGACGGCCCACCATGCAAGCATTTGTCAAACACCTGCCAGAAAACGCACGTGCCTCCAATCCGTTGCCGTGAGCATATTCAGATGACCCAAGACCGTGAACGGTCCAAGAAATCCGAGAAAAGCAGTGAACATGTAGGACCTGCGGACTTCAAGCGACGACGCAAGCGCCTGCAAACGACAATATGGAGCTCAATCAACCTCTACGCCATATGGAAGGAATTCCAATCGACGAACGCCGAAGAGGCGACCGGGCTGAACCGCTATAGAGGGTTCTTCGTGCCTGTGCTCTACGCGCTGCGCCAAGCGTTCATCGTCTAGTTCGCGAAAGTCTTCGACC
>JACZWF010000158.1 GCA_022572285.1 Nitrososphaerota archaeon
CAACACTACGCATTGGCTTACTTCTTGTCCAAGAAGAGGATGTCTTATGGTCGTTAGGTGAAGTCTTTTACTATTTTACTATGAGTCCGGCCTCGAATGGCATCGTTTGACCATAGGCAGCCGTATCGATGGCAGGGTCATATACCCCATTCTCGTTGACATCTTCATAGGCAAAGATAATCAAGACAGTCCACCAAATACCCTCACCTTGGAAAGCGGCCAAAGTATCTCCCCCCGGGCTCTTGGCACCAAAGTATAGAGTAGTGTTGGATCCTCCCGTGAGAGCAAATCCGAAATCAGGATCATAAATAGGACCGTCCTCATCTGATGGGCTGGGGATTCCCTTTATGAACAAGACTTCATTACCTAGACCTCCGCCTGCTAGTTCACCGATACCAGCAATTACTGTATTCTCCGACAGGAAGTATGTTGTATTTCCAGTATTTCTTATCGTTATCCTAAAGAGAATATTATCACCCTTATTCACCTCCCAAGCCTCTGACCAGTCACCGCCCCCCGTCGCTACACCAGAATAGTAAATCTCAACTTGGAGGGTCGTCAGGTCTTTGGCCTTGGTGCCTGAGACCCCTTGGACACCAAACTCAAATTCATTAGCTCCTCCGAAGACATCAGCCTTCTTCCCCCAAGCAGTTGAGTCGCACTTCATCGTCATGTTGTTGCCTTCGAAATTTTTCCAGTTATTCTTGGTCAGCCCCAATGATCCAGAGGCATCACTGGTTGTTCCATCTTGGTCTCGTACGATGAACTTAAGCTCTTGAGCGGCGCTCTCGCTGCTTTCAGCTCTACCAATAACGCGAATGGCGTCTATTGTGGCGCCCGCAGGAATTGATGACTCATTTGCTCTGAAGAGTTGCTGGTTTGCGGCTCCTGAATCCGTAATGTAGCTAGTAGCCTCATCGTCCGGAGAGTTGACCGCAGTGATCTTGTCCGACCCAGCACCTAGAGTCCATTGATCAGCAGAGCCGATCGCATCAGCCTCCAGAATGGCTATCCCAAAATTACTAACAGCACAGTCTTGATCCGCCGGAACACATACTTGGAATGAGGTAAAATTCAAGAGTAGTTGACCAAGCGCCCCCTTAGTTACACCCTCAGCTTCATCTTCTAGTCTATCTTCAAAACCCTCTACATCTCCTACTGCGACTCGCATCCGAGGATAGGGAGCCGAACCTATATTCCCCTTTTCACTCAAGACTCTTACCATAAATACACCTTGGTTATCTGAATAGACTACATCGGTATTAAAAACGGACGAACTAGTTCCGGCCGAAACTGAAAATAACGGACTCCCGCTGAAGACTGCTTTTGAACCGTCGCTCTTATTGGCTATCTCACCGGAGGGTTCGTTGACAAAAACGCTTATTATGTTTATGAGATTTTGCCCAGTATTATTGATTGCAAATCCGATTTTCTTATCACTGCCGTCAATCAACATAGTTCCTATGCTAAAGTCTTCATCTTGTTGCTCGACATCCCTCAGAGCTCTGGCAGAGATGGTATCTTCCAGCAGCTGGTTCGTATCGTACTCTGTAATAACGTACGTGTAGAGAACGGTGAAGATGACACCGAAGAAGATTATAGCTGCCAATATTCCGGCCATTCCTTTTTTGGTAGCTCTGATGAGTGACCTTCTCATAGCTAATTCACGAGGATACCCTGGAATGGGAGACTCTGACCGTACGGAATAGTATCAATTGAAGGTTCATATGTTCCGTTATCATTGACATCTTCGTAGGCAAAGAGGGCGAGCACAACGACGTAGATACCGTTATTGGTGAAACTACTCAGTGCATCACCTCCAGGTGTAGTGGCGCCAAAGTAGATGGCAGCTACTGATTCTCCTGGGATTGAAATTGCGAAGTCTGGGGTATAAGCAAGGCCATCATCATCAGCCACTGTGGGGGGTTTCTTGATGAAGAAAACGGTATTACCCAGGCTCGCGGCGCCGGAAAATTCACCGATAGAAACAATTACTGTAGAGTTGGAAAGGAAGTAGGATGCACTCGCAGTATTCTTCACCTCTATCCTAAAGAGATGGTTGTCACCCGTATCCACATTCCAACCTCGACGCCAGTCACTCGAAGACGGTTCACAATTTTCTGTGGCTGGTATGCAGAACTGCAATGAGGTAAAGTTCATCAGTAGTTTCCCGATCGCTGCAGTTGTCACTCCTTCAATTGCCTCAGCGTATCCGCCGACTTCCGAAGCTGTAATTAGGATGGCAGGATAGTGTGCTGACTGCACGTTCCCTTTATCGGTCAAAACCGTTACGGTATAATTTCCCCCTGTGTAGGCTACAGTCGTATTAAAAGCGGAGGAGTTTGCTCCCGCCCTAACAAAGAACAGCGGGCTCCCACTGAAGACAGCCTTTGATCCATCACTCTGATCTGCTATTGCACCAGACGGTTCATACACAAAAGCGGATACAACATTTATCACTTCATGGCCATTATTATCAACGAGAAAACCGATCATATTTTGAGTGACATTTCGGGTTCTTATGGTAAAGTCTTCATTCTGTTGTGCTATATCCTTGGAGATCCTTGCATCAAGAGCTTCATTGACTGTCTGATTTGTATCGAGGACAACGTTATTGTACGTAAAGAGGACTGAAAAAATGATTCCAAAGAATATCATGCCGGCAACAATCCCAGAAATTCCTTTTCTTGCACTAGCAGGATCTAATGGTTGCACCATCAAGGCGCCACCCCTTGGAGGGTTCCTGTATTTCCTCTTGTTACCGTAGTTGTTACTTTATAGATCTCACTACTAGTGATGGAAATTATTGGGCCGCTACTAGGATCAGCTAGATCAACGACTAAACAAGTGAATGCCCCAAGAGCCAGCTCCTCAGAGATGCAGTTGGTACCTCCCAGGACAAATTTCGGTTTCTCAAATGTTGCAACTTCTTGAGTGCTCATGCGTTGTATCTGGACTTGTGTGATGTTTGTTGGAAGACCTCCATTATTGTAGAACCATATAGTTATCATCCCCGATGTCGTTGTGGGAACAGAGTGATCATAATCAAAGGCAAGATTTACTATTACAAAATTCTCATTCATTCTGTTGATGTTAGAAGTGGCTTTATTCACGAAGGTCTGGAGTTGAGCACCTGCAGTGGTCTGTGCCGTTGACCAGAAAGCTACTCCGATGGAAAGAGTTACCGCGACCAATATTACTTCCGCTATGACTGGTGATACAGCTTGGTGACTCCTTGACCTGCCCCTTTTGTGATTCCTAATCCTGGGCAAACTGCCTCACGGCTCGGAAATTGTATGGGAGGAAACTCAAGTCCACATTACAAAACCAACTTTGCTAGAGAATATTCATTCGTTTGTAACGAGCGTGACACTCTACCTACTGGTAGAATCCAGTGACAGAATTAACTATTTATTATGTGGATTCTAATGATCACACTCCTATGATTGACCCTATTGACATGAGCTTTTCTTGGGGATGGGGGCTAGCGCAGATTCTTGAGGTTAGTTAGAAGAGACAGTTTGTCTGTAATCTCGTTCTTGTATGACTTTAGTGCTCTTTTCTTTTCTTTGGTCTGAAGTGCGCGCTTTCTTTTAATCTTCTGATCCGTAGACTTAGGCACCTAGCCCTCATCATTGTCCGACTATGCCTTAGAAAGTCACACGGAAAGGAGAGTCGAAAATGGTACTCTATAGCTTAGAAATGGGAGCTGGATGCTCCAACCTCTAGCGAGAGAGCTATTTCTAGAACCGGCATCATGAACCTTAAAGACGGAACTTGGATAGTGGGTTCACTGGTTGTTAGCGAAAC
>JACZWF010000159.1 GCA_022572285.1 Nitrososphaerota archaeon
AAAGTCCTGTAGCAGTAGCCAATAAAGCCGACGTGCGTAGCTAATTGATCATTCAAGTACTCTAACTTTGACGTGTGCTTTGGACAGTTCAAAGCTCATCGTCTTCATCTTCATCTTCATCAAAATCCTCATCGTCATCAGCAGGATCATACCAATCAGGCCATTCACCAAGAGGCTTGGGATGAGGCTTTCGAGGTCTGCTCATGATCCACGTAGCGGGTGCGCTATTCAAATCCTTTAGGAATCCAGCGATTCACCTAGCGCGCGCCCAGCCTTGAAGTCAATTAAGCCCAAGTTCACGCTTGTCTTACTCTGATACCCTCAATCCTAGCAAAAGAAATGTTTAAAGCAGAGAAATCGAATATGCAGAGTCATGACCGAATACAAGTGTGACTGTGGACATATCGCAAGCTCCGAAGAAGACCTAGCCAAACACGCGAAGGATGTTCACGGGCAGTAATCTAATCTAATCTCGGGCCTTTTTTCCCCAAATCCCCTAGACGGCACACTCCGACTCGCAGTTTTTTCGAGAATAATTCCACTGTCCAAACGTGAAGTGCATAATAAAATACAAAGAATCAACGGCTTTTGGACCGCTTAATTGAGAGTTCGACGGGCAATTCCTAAATGCGTTTTCGCTATTCCACCCATCTAGAGGTGATATATGCGTGAATGTGATGTTAAAGGTCCTGGTTCTGTTCGTGACAGCCTTCGGGATGTTCAGTATTTCAATTCCACTAGCCTTCGCTGGTGAACCAGCAGACTATGGGATTGAACCAATATTCCGAGACGCAATACAACGATCGCTGCCGACAAATCCAATTATCGTGTTGGATATTGCAGAGTATGAGATCGGGGTAATAGTCCAAGCTCCTAGGGTAATACAGCGAATCCAGCCGGCAAATCCAATTAGCTTCCCAATTAACCTCTACGATCTTGAGGTTTTTGATGAGCTACCAACTTTCCGAATTCCAAAAATAGTCCAAGGACTTCAGCCAGTAGTCGATCTCGGCTACTTCTAATCGAGGTGGTACTCAACTGAGGCTAGCTGCCCACACCCACGGGCAGCCTCCCTTTTTTATTTGATCCTGGTAGGGGGTACAAATAAGGAAATAAGGTCTGACTCTCAGGAGGGCCGCTTGAGAGCTACCCATTGCAAGACTAACTAATCTAATATCATGGAAAGATTAAATGGTTGAGATTGAAAAACTATCGTTAGATGAGTCACATAGCTATGCCCTCAGCTATTTCGGTCCACGATCGTGTACTCGAGATTGATTGGAGTGATGGTCATCATGGTAGTTATCCACATAGGTTTCTTAGGGCGAAATGTCTCTGTGCTGTTTGTGGGAGCGAACCGGATCTTAGTTCGTTAGTGAGCCCTGAAGGGAAGCACAAAGCACCACCTATCTCCGACGATATAAAGCCAGTGAGACTAGGAAAAGTTGGAAACTATGGTCTGAGTGTCCAATGGAGTGACGGACATAGCACGGGAGTCTATACATATGAGTATCTCAAAAAGATATGTCAGTGTAGTTCATGTCTAAAAAAGAAGGACAATGATCCCACTCTCTCCATGTGACACATAGTTGTCTGCAAAGCGAAGTCGAAAAATATCCTTCGTCGAGCTTACTGTAATCGGCCCAGATAGGACAGGTATAGTTGCATCAGTGACAAAGTTTGTTTTCAACAGGGGCGGGAACATTGAAGCTGTAGAACAAAACGTGTTGAAAGGTATCTTTTACATGACGCTCAGAATCTCAATAAAATCGAAGGAATTTAGCAAGGAGTCTTTCGAAAAAGGGGCCTCATCCATTGGAAAGAGACTTGGCATGGAGATCAAAATACGTTACGAACAGGAAGGCAGTCTAAAGAATATGGCAATTCTTGTGACCAAGGAGGAGAATACGCTGAAGGCACTTTTGGAAGCCAGAGAAAAAGGCAGGATTAGGGTTAATGTCCCTCTAGTGATCGGAACTACTGCGACTTTGGAGGGAATTGTAGGTGATCATGGGATTCCGTTCCACCATGTCGAATCCTCAGATCAAGAGGATCGAGAGACTAGAATCCTCCAGCTCTTGGAGACTAGTCATATAGACCTCATAGTTCTCGCCAGATATATGAGGATCTTATCACCGAGATTTATCTGGAGATATCCTAACAGAATCATAAATATCCACCCCTCTCTGCTTCCGGCATTCCCCGGAGCCATGGCATACATGCAAGCTTTCGAGAGGGGAGTACGAGTAAGTGGCGTAACGGCTCATTTCGCGACCGTAGATCTAGATCAAGGACCAATCATCTGGCAAGAATCATTCGAAATAAGGCCAAACGAGTCTCTGAATAGCATCAAACTACGAGGAAGACGTGCGGAAGCCAAAACCCTATTGAAAGCGGTTTCGTTATATCTCGATGATAGGATTGGGATAAGGTGGGGGAAAGTGAGCATCAAGTATTGAAAATTGAGCCTAGCGCCCCTTTTCCATATAGATAAATAGGATTCTAAGGTAAAACAAGTATTGCCTCACTTCATCAGACTTGTAAAGTTTACCGATAAGGGCCTTACTGAGCCGATCCTATTCAAGAGCAGGACTGCCGAATTTCGAGAGGGGGCCCGCAAACAAGGCATAAAGGTCATAGCTGAATATGCAACTCTCGGAAGGTACGACCTTGTGAGCATCTTGGAAGCACCTGACCTGAAATCTGTAATGAAGCTGAGCGTTTCACAAGCTCTCAAAGGAAGAACACGAGTCGAAACGCTGACCGCAATCCCGGCCGATGAGTTTCAAAGTATTGTGGAAGAGATCTAGTCAGGTAACCATCTCCCTAAAAGACCGGCCCTCAGGGGCCGGGCATAGTTCTTTTTCTGTGATCCCTATTCTTTCAGTCGATCCTTGAAACCGTTAGGGGCGATCTTCTCGAACTTCGCTGTATCCTTCTTGACTAGCCCGAACTCTATGAGAGGATCTTCTTCGACGGCAGCCTTTATTGCCTTGGTTGAAAGCTCAGCCCCCTCTTCCACCGTCATTTGCTTCTTGTATTCACCCTCGATGACACTTAGCGCTGCGTCTGCATTCTGTCCTATGGCGAAAGCTTGTCCCTTAAAGTATGTTCCACTAGGATCGACCTGGAGTAGCTGAAGACCAAGGGCGTCGACTCCGCCTAGAATAACCGATGCTCCATGTGGCCTTACTGAGTATAATGTATAGTTATGGAGATAACTCCCGAGATGACGAGCGAGTGATGCTGTGTCTATCGGCGTGTCGTAGGTCAGTCTATGCCTCTGGGCTTCCAATCTAATCTCATCGATCAATTTTAGGATATCGCCCACGTAACCAGAACCAGTTGCGCCTATGTGGTCATCAATGTTGTAGATCTTTTCCATTGGTTCGAGGAGGGGCCTTGTAGGCTTCACTTGACTTGAGAGCAGGATGTAATCATCTGTTTGAATGCCGATGGTATTCGATCCGCGGCTAACTGCCTGAAGTGCTGCATCAACCTGTACGAGTCTGCCCTCAGGTCCGTAGAAGTATGGATAGCGGCCTGCCTCCATCTAAGCCTTCACCTTCGCCAGATTATTGAGGGGTAACATCAAGAAATCAACCCCCCCGCCCGATCCCGGGTCACGCTCCATTGCCGCCCTCACCGCTCGCTCCCCAAGGTCCTTGGCCTCTTCTAGAGTAAGACCTGTCTTGTAACCACTCTCGAGAACTCCATAGGCCATAGGAGAACCCGA
>JACZWF010000017.1 GCA_022572285.1 Nitrososphaerota archaeon
AAGCAGTAAGATCAGGCGAGCTTGGAGATGCTCGGGAACAATTATTTCAATTAAAGGACATAGTAGTGGCTCTAAGAACTGATATCGGTAACTTGATAGACCTAGGTCTTGGCCAACGAGGAAGGGATTGAAAAAACTTAGGATAGGATAGTTCAAGAATCCTGATCATTCTTCTACGATAATACCAGAAGGGTATTCCACCAACACGGTCAGTAACCTGTAGAGCCACGCATCAGGCTCATATTACGCATTGTATCATGCATATATAGGAAATCTAACGCTAAGTATGTGGACATGGCACGGGCCCTTCCAAAGAGGAAAAAGAAGATTG
This sequence comes from Nitrososphaerota archaeon, assembly GCA_022572285.1. Classification (GTDB taxonomy): domain Archaea; phylum Thermoproteota; class Nitrososphaeria; order Nitrososphaerales; family UBA57; genus B1T1B5. The sequence goes on from JACZWF010000017.1 coordinate 332, forward strand.
CTCCTCTAACCGAAGTCGGCAAGCTGAAAGAGCGGATGAGGGCGCTCTCCCAGAAGCTTTCTGAATCTGTTCCCAAAGATGAAATGGAAAGCCGGCTTAAGGAGTTCAGCCTCTGGAAGTTGAGGTCAAGGAAGCTAAACAAATCCCAAATGGATAAGCTTCAAGTCAAGCTCAATGATTCTGAGAGTCGTATCCGGGATCTCGAAGCTGAAGGACATGCACTGCAGCAAAAGCTCGAGAACCATTTGGATGAATCTACCAAAAAGATCTCGGATGTCGAGGAGGAGCTAAGAGAGTCAAGAGCAACCACAAAATCCGAGAGAGCAACTATTGCAGACCTTGAAGGGGCACGAGAAGAGTCAGCGCGGGCGGCCCATCTGCTCGAATCTAGAGTCCTTGAACTTGAAGGAATACTAGCAGGCATGATTTCGAGGGAAGAATTGGACAAATCCGCGCAGAGGTCAGCTGACCTCGAGAAGGAACTGGGTCAGGTGAGAACTGATTTGTACTCTTCTCAAAGTAGATTAAGTGAGGTCAAGGTAAACAATTCGCAACTCGAGTTAAGGCTCGAGGGTTCAGTTTCAAAAGAGAAACATGATGATAGGATTAATGACCTCAACTCCAAACTTACAGAACTCCAGATGCGTATAGCAGAGGGCGCCGTTTCTCAAGATGAAATGGATCAATGCAGGAAGAGGGTAGAAGAGCTAGAGGGCGAACTGGCCTTGTCAAGAGACGCATTTGTAAAGTCTACCACTGAATAATATCGTAATTTACATCTTACAACATTATTCTGACTGCACCGTGAGACGCGCGCTTACAGGATATCCAACGAGATGAAGGGTTGACAATGAGAGAAGAGGATAGATTGATCTAAGAGAGATTCATCTACTAAGTACCTCAGCAGATTCTACCATATGGACTGCAACGATGAGAGATATTATTATGATATTGTCCTAGATACGCCAGAAATTATCACAATTGAAGCGGTTCAGGGGATTGGGAAATTGGCCCGTATTCATAAGAACTTAGTCTGGTCAGGGGAAGAGCTAGCCCTAACCATAAATACACTGCGGTTCGTCCACCGAACCAGCACAAAAAGTATCAGACCCAGAAGTAGGAGTCCAGACAATCAGTCCAATCTCATACGTAGGTATTGGTAGGAGTAGTCCTGGTAGTAATATCTGGAGTACTCTTCACCCGCAAACGAAGCACATAGTAATAGAATATAGTAGCATCGCGAGTACTATTTACAGACGATCCACATAGTACTAGTACTAAACTGACTCACACTCTAAATAAGAGGGCCTCCACATTTTTCATCGAAGGCAAGGAAAAGGGGACCAGCAGATTATCATCAAGCCGCGGGAAGCGCTCTAAGACTCGCTTTTTTCAGGCCTGTTGGTTTCCTCCCAAAGATATTTCTTCGTGAGAATCATCTGGAACGATTCCAAATCCGTTCGTGAAGATAGTAGAAAACAGACTTGACACCATTCAGCGCAAGTCCTATCCCAGCAGACTCGAATAACTGCCCAGTCCAGGCATACAACCCTATCACTGTTGTAGAGGTGGCAATGATTCTCCATGTTATCGTCTTCACGATGCTCCTCCTCCTACTATCTTGCAACCGGGCTTGGCTCACCTTCTCTGTAGGGTGAAATTCCTTCTAAGCCGTCTCGATCCTATCACTTGGGATTCCGTTCCAAGGCTCCTGGATTGCTGTAGATTAACTCAGAGGAAGAAAGCTCTCTAGACCTTCTAGAACCCTCACCCGAGAGGTTCCATATTCGTAATATCTATTACTTCTCGGTCTACAATAGGAAAGCAAAGTCTACAGCGAATACCATTAAGAAGAGCACGATGAACAGAAGGACAAGGTTGGCCTTCCCAACAAATTGAATCCTCGATATCGGTTTCACGATATCTTGAGGAGTAAAGTTGCCATCTCTTACCGTATTTAGAAATCGTCTTGAAGCCGGCAAAGCAACTCCGATTGCTAGAGCTACCATAACGAGGGACAAGATAGCTCCGGCCAAGATAGAATTTCCCCAGGGTATTCTAATCGCGAGTCCTAGATCGAAACCGGCTTTGAACAGTGCCGTCATAGCCCCCGCGGAGATTGTAATAAGAGAGAAAACGACAAAGAAGTTTACAAATCTCGGAAGGAACTTTACAAGGAAAGAAATCCTGTCTTTTGGTTCAAGAGAGCGCAGAAAAGGCCCCAGAACGAAATAGTTGAGTAATATTGTTCCTCCCCACCCCACTGCACCTAGTATGTGGAACCATCTCACCACTAGGATTACATAGTCAACGAGGGAGACCATGACTCTCGCGTACTCCCGAAGTTCAGTTAATAAGTAATCCTCTTGGCCGGAATCGCTATGAGCTTTCTGTGGTAGGGGCTCGACTATTTACTTCATCCGGTCTTCGCGAGACTGACTGCTCAGTGGGAGGGCAAGGAGCAAATATTATGGGGGAGGCGTTCAGAACTGATGGCAATTCGGCAACCATGGTTCCAGTATGATACAAGCCGAGGTCTCAGAAGAGACGCCTAAGGACGCGGCTTACAATCGGTTAACCTTCGAAACAATATTCAGCAAGTCAAGATTGCGCAAAGTACGGGAGAATCAGATCTCGCTCTTTCAGTTGAAAATCTGAGGTTTAGGATATTTAGAATGGAACGTCGGGCATGAGCCGAGTGATATTCTTGCGCCTTTTTTGAGCTTGTCCGATTGAGGTTTCGGTGTTTTCGGCAGATTCTTCCGAGACTGGGGGTTTGGCCGGTTGCGGATGGAGATGATGACCTAAAGAGTCATAGAGCTGGCCTGCCTGCTCCTCGCTCAATGTAGTACTAGTTCCATCAGTGAATCTGATTTCAAAGATGGATTTCTGAATAACTTCTATCTTCTCGTCCAAAATCTACATTCCTTTTACGTGATCATACAATTTAAGGGTGGTTACTTCAACCGACGAAATTCATAATCCCCAAGAATAAAGCTGCGGATAGAGGGTTCGAACTATACGAATGAGCGCGCGCTTCACTAAAGGCTCTATGGATCAAAAGAAATCGGCGACAAAATAAGGATAAACTCCCATTAGGCCGTGTAATGCTCGGGCTCTATCTTGAGAATTATCCGAGTTTCGCTAGGGGAAAGCCACGGGTACTTTTCCTTACTCAGATACTTCTTCGCAAGTTTGTGGATGTGGTCTTCCGCACCAGCTGTACTTTGTTCTACGACTCTACCTCTGATCGTTATCATATCATATTGATTTGAGGCGTCAGCGATGGAAATGGCAACTTTTGGATTTACCTTGGTATTTTTCTGTTTTACCCTCCCCACCGCTGTATTCACCAGTATTAGGCCGTCCTCATGGTCTACCCAAACTGGGGTCACTTGTGGGGAACCGTCCTTCATTATGGTGGCAAGATAACCAAAGTTTCGACCATCAATCATCTGTATCGCTCTTGTATCTAGTTTCATTATCTCTAGGACAGATCCTAGAGTGAAAAATATTGCTCTACCACCGTACATTGGCTACTCGTCTGCACCGGGATTTACTTGCCACCATCTGGATTACTGTCTTCTACCGTTATCTTCTGCCCAGTATCCCATCTCCGCGCTCTTCTTTGAAGATGACTTAGCCAGATGGAGACATCAAACTCAGTCGGGCATTTTATTATATTAATCACTTCTCCCTTTGGATTACGGGTCACTACGTATTTTGGAGTCAATATCTTGACACCTTGAACCATTTATCTCTGTGAGAATGAAGACCAAGAAAGCTTGCGAAGAATTTCTCGCAGTTCTTGCACCTGTAATGCATGAGTGGGCATGCAAGTGGTGGATAATAACTCTATACAGTAGAATACGGTATAGAGTGGTCAATATCTCTTTACCTAGCCGAAACGACGTACTAAAACAAGAAACGCAACGACATATCCAGATCTAGAAGCCAGAATAGTAATCGGTCCAGAGATCCGTTATCCCAATAGCACTCGACGAATCATAGGTGAAATCATCGCCGAACTACATGATAGTACCATGCAACTATGACTGAGTGTTCTTACATTTGGTCTCCTAGGCTAACCTTGGATCACTTTATACACTCTTAATACCTCCAAAGTTATGCCCAGAAGTTAGATTTGCGCACTCGTCTTCTAGCTATCCCACTGTTGATCATTGTGGCAGGTCTAGTAGGAGTAGCTCTACTTTTCAGCTTAAGCTCTCTGCCGGGAGATCCAGTTGATGAACCCGATCCGGATCTTGTAGCAGAGCGAGCGCGCGCAGATGATGTAATCCTGCCTCCAGTAGAAGAACCTGATGTTGATATCCAACCGCCAGTTGAAGAAAGGTCTCGCGTCGGCGATCCCATCGTAACTCCGATAGTCCATGCAAGTGTGATGATTGAATTCGACGGTACGATTATTCACATAGATCCTCATCAATCGATTGATTATTCATCTTATGCAAAGGCAAACATCATTCTCATTACCCATAATCATCAAGATCATTTTGATGAAAACAAGATCAAGCAACTTCTAGGCCCATCGACTAGAGTCTTTGGACCTATCGGTGTCTTTGAGGCCTCTCGCGAAATTGAGGTTGAAGTACTGTCCTATGGGGAGATTATCACGATAGGTGGTTTGGAAATTGAAGTAATCCCCGCATATAACATCCAGAGGGGGTTCCACCCGCGTGGCCTCAATAATGGATATCTCTTGACGATTGACATGAACCGGATCTTCATTGGAGGTGATACTGAGTGTACCCCTGAATTGAGGGCACTCGAAGACATCGATATAGCTCTCCTTCCAATAGATGGTCAGTTCACCATGTCTCCGAGTGAAGCAGCTGAGTGTTTTGATTCCATACGACCGAAACAGGCTATACCATATCACCAGAACCGATCTGACCCAGAAGAAATTCGTCGCCTTCTTTCTGACTCTCGGGAAATTGAGGTCCTGGTATTACCTTTGCCATAAAAGGACACAGCATTTAAGTCCAAACTGCACAGCTTCTTCTTGTGGAAAACACTCTCAAGATTGGGTTTGTGGGAGGTGGACAACTCGCCATGATGACGGCTTTAGAAGCGAGAATAATATCAGATTACGACTTTCGGATTAACATCCTAGATCCATCAGCCGATTGCCCAGCCCACAAAGTCGCGGCAGAGCAAATCATCGGAGATTTCAAAGACCCGACTGCAATCAAGAGGCTTGCAGAGATTTCCGATATCATTACGTATGAAATCGAGCTGGGGGACGTGACAGCGTTGAGGGAACTTAGAAATGAGGGGACAGAGATTCATCCATCACCCGAGACCTTGGAAATCATACAGGACAAGTTAACCCAGAAGAAATTCTTAGATCAAAAAGGAATACCGGTCCCTAACTTTCTGGAGGCATCTAATAAAGACGAGATTCGTCGGGCAGTTCAAGACCTTGGAATCCCATGCTTACTGAAAACTCGAAGAGATGCTTATGATGGACGCGGTAACTTCGTAATTAGGAGGAAAGAGCAAATTGACCTGGCGCACAAGAAATTCGTGGGGAAGCCTGTCATGGTCGAAGAGTTCGTCAACTTTCAAAAGGAAGTTTCCATAGTAGTGGCGAAGGGACGGAACGAAGTGGCAGCCTATCCACCAGGAGAAAATTATCACGAAGATGGAATACTTATCATGACAAGAATGCCTGCCAAGATCTCCAAAGAAGTTGAGCGAGAGGCTGAGAGAATAGCAAGACGAACATTAAAGGCCTTCGACGATCAGGGGGTATTTGGAATCGAAATGTTTGTGGTTAATGATAAGATTTTGGTTAATGAAGTCGCTCCGCGAGTTCACAATACGGGTCATGGGACACTAGAAAAATCAGCATTTGAAGCGTCTCAGTTCGAACAACATCTCAGAGCAATTTCTAGCGCTCCCCTAAGAGGTACTGAAATAAGAAAGCCTGTGGTCATGCAGAATATCTTGGGTAGCAAAGATAGCTTCATAGGACCATACACCATCATGGGAGCTAACGAGGTCAACATTCTCCCTGGCGTCCATCTCTATCTGTACGGGAAGAAAGAAGTTCGCCCGCTACGAAAACTGGGACATTTGTCGGTGGTTGGGAACGAGCAGGAGAGAGCTGATGGGATTTCGGATCTTTCAAGTGATGAGAGCAATATGGATGTCCTAGTTAGTAGAGCGCGAAGTGCACATTCAATGCTAAAGGTCGTACCGGTGGGGGCGTATGGCAACTAGGAAGGCCATAATAGGGATAGTATCGGGAAGTACGTCGGATTTCCCATCTCTTGAAGACGCAATGAGCACCTTGGACGAGCTCGAGATTCCATATTCACTCGACGTGAAATCGGCGCACCGATTACCAAATGATATGGAGAGTTATGCGAAAGAAGCAAGAAAGAAAGGCCTCAAGGTAATAATTGCTGCGGCTGGCGGCGCCGTTGATCTCACTGGAATGATTGCAGCTCACACGATCCTTCCAGTGATAGGACTGCCTATTAGATCCAATGACCTCAATGGAATGGATTCTCTATTATCTATGGTTCAAATGCCGACTGGCGTCCCTGTTGGCGTAATGGGAATAGGCAGAGGTAAAAATGCAGCACTCTATGCCGCTCAAATTCTCGCCATCTCTGAGAACGGGCTTGGTGAGCGATTAATGAAGTTTCGGGAAAGGATGAGGGAATCTACGCGGATTGACTCGAGGAAAGAGATTTTGAAGAAAGCAAAGTCTCACCCATATCTCTCTGTCTAGCTGTTCTCTTTCGCTCAAGGTTTTAAATTGTCGAACTCCAAATAGTCTAGATAAGAGAGATTGATGATGGGCTTCGAGGGAGGGTGAGGGGGGTCTTGGGATCCGGGAAAAATACAATTCTCATTACCACTGCATTGGCGTTGGGAATCTTAGTGCTGACACTAGGGTCAGGCTCGGCTCAAGAAGTTTCTTCTCCTAGCTGCGAGGAAGAGATCTGCTACCTCGATATTTTTGACTGGGCTGATCCAAGAGATCCCCCTCCAGAATCTGGACCTTACCTTCCACAAGATCTCACGGTCAGGCCTGGCGCGACGGCGGTTTGGAGAAATCTGGGGTCGGACACTCATACTGTAACAAGTGGGAAAACTCCTCTTGAAGGAGGAGCTCCTGATGAGATTTTTGATTCGCAACTTATGTTTGCGGGAGAAGAGTTTAGCTATCGATTCGACGAAGAAGGGTCATTCAGGTATTACTGCGGAATTCACCCGTGGATGACAGGGCAAGTCATAGTGCAGGGAATCCCATTCGAAGCTCAGGTCGAGATCGTCGAAGAGGAAGCTCCTATGCCCGTTGAACCTGTCGTAGAAGCTCCTATGCCCGTTGAACCTGTCGAAGAACCGATAGGTCCAGACATCGCGCTTCCACAGGATGAACCGGCCGCAATAGAACCAGAAATAGAACCTGAGCCTAATTTTGATATCCTTCCTGAAGTTGGAGAAATGCCACAGGTGGATCAGATCGATCAGGATATCCCAGATCCCATTCCAGAGGAATTTGTAGAGGAAAGTCAGGACGATGACCGAGTAACGACTATCGCACTAATTGTAGTCGGTATTGTAGGGATAGGAGTCACTGTCGGCATTCTAGTAATGAGAAAGAGGTAGTTTCCCGGAGAGAACGATATGAGGCGGGCGGAGCTAATTGGAGTCGTCACATTCTCTCTACTAGTCGCGCTTTTGGTAGGATATGGGACATATTATGCTGAGCTAACTAGTGAACCAAACGAGGAGGAGATAGTACTCGAGTTAGCCGAGAACTTCCTGAGGAGTAATCCCACTTTCGGATTTGATGGCATAGAGGAATCCATCGTAGTGGGTCCTATAACTTCGACCATAGATCAACCTCCTAGTATCTTTCGCCTTTCGATCAATTTTACATCAAGCCACCCCGGTTATGGTGACAGAACCGACCAGATTCTTGCACAAGCTCTTACTGATCACAGGATGGATATTACCATAGGACGAATCGGAATCTCTAACCAATTCCTAGTGCAATCTGCAGAGATTGATGGCGTATGGAATGAATTGAATCAAACCGGCTTCCCTCTGGCATTGAACGAACTCCTAGGGCAAGAGTGGATTCTAGGATCGTTCCTGAACAATACCCAGGAGGTCCATCTCGATACTCCAAACGATGTAACAATTGTATTTCGTGGGGGTGGATCTGTAAGTGGTTCGGGAGGGTGCAACAGATACATGGGGACTTATGAAGCGACGGAAGAGAGCCTGATAATAGGACTTCTCGCCTCGACACGAATTTCTTGCCCCGCAGGGATGGAAATTGAACTGCTCTACTTCAGTGCGCTTGCGGAGCGGCTATCATTTAAAGTAACTGCCGATGGACTTGTGCTGTCCTCGACGGAGTCTGCGATTGTCCTTATCTTCATGCGCCAGTAATCTGATTGGGGTGATTTGCTTATCGACTCCCGCTCGATCGGATAGCCGGCACTCCCCCAGTCCGAGATATCACCCGTGTAGCGACGAATATTCTTGAACATTGCACTTTATGGACTCAGGTGCATATCCGCTATTGACCCCTTTCTCAGGAGCGAAGGCAATCGACTTTCTCATTTCTGGCTTAAGGTCCCCTTGATCCCTTCTGCTATTTCCTTTCGATCCTTAATTTCGGAATTCTCACAAAAATTCCCATCAGCTGTTGTAATTGTAACACATGGTCGATCAAAGGTCCTATTATTTTTAAGAAAAACATGATGATTTCACTAAAGTGACCATATCCGGTGTCAGAAAAGTAGAGGTAGGGGTCGACTTGTTCTAGATAATGACCAATGATCTACCTCTCTGAGAGCGTGCGCGCGCGGAAACCGCGTATTAATATAGATCGGAGGACCATATTCCAGTACCATGATGGAGGGGCTCGATGTACGCATGGTGGAGAGTGTTTGGAATCGTGGCCTACCTACAGTTACCTTAAAAAGTGATCCAGAAATCTGGAGAAAGGATCATTGCGGAGCTTGGATAAAGAGGGAAGAATTTGGGAAACATTCGCAATTCGGATGGGAAATTGGTGAGGCTAGCATTCCAGTCCACTGGCAAAATCATGCCTCTCAGAATGAGAGGATTTGTGATGTCACTGCATCTTTCTCCTCAATTCGAGAGAATACGGTTGCAGACTAGATCTCCATAGTAGTAATATTTCTATACTTTCTTCAGTGTGCTAGACGTCGGGCATCTTACGTGGCGTGAAGTCATTCATTGACTCGCTCAGAGGATTGAAACCTCTTTCTCTGTTTTGATAGAAGCACGCAGGGAGATTCGAAGGCATGATCGATAGGTTCCGAAGGCGGAACCCGGAACTACGGCGACTCCTATTTTCTCTAGCAAGGCATTGGCGAATTCCATACGATTGAATCCAGGTCTGTTGATCCGATGGAATAGCGCGCGCGCGCGCGAGCTAGACGTAATCTTTGGGGCAGGTGGAATAGGGCTGACCATAATGATGGAGCCTGCTGCTAAAGGGAAGCGTACCAGAATAGTGAGTCGTAGTGGCAAGGTCAATTTTCTCAGTGAAGGGGTTGAAGTTGTAAAGGGTGACGCTTGTCAGAAATAGCAATTAACTCATTCCATTACCGCCTTTTGTAACGGGCTCGGAGGGACTTGAACCCTCGACCTTTAGCCGGAGACATTGCGATCTCCTACAGCTGACGCCCGTGTGTTAGGAGGCTCAACCTCAGGAGAGTCTGCCGCGCTATCCATGCTACGCGTGTAGAAGTATACTGCTCTGCGCCACGAGCCCGTCACAGTCTCGAGATGGACTCCTATAAGAGTTGGTAATAATTGACAGAGATCACCTCAACCTTCTTAACGATCATTCACTCTCAGTAGTTGGACTCGAGGCAAGTTGCAAGATATCCAGTCAATTATGGTACGGGCAGACTTACTCGACCAATTGCATGGCCTAGTCCTCTCTCTCCCCTATTCAATTGGGTCGAAGCCAACAAACAAGTATGAACTTTATCGAGTCAAGTATGCCGACGGACAGATTATTTTCTACAGTAGCGGGAAGATAGTATCTACCTCAATTATTGCGAGGAGAGTACTCCAAAAGATGGTAATCAAAATCGGCGCGGACTCCACTGAGGACGTGATCGGATCTGATGAGGTTGGGAAAGGCGAGTCGTTAGGTCCATTAGTTGTATGCGCATCTCTGATACCATCAGAAATGAATGCCAATTTGATATCGAAGGGAGTTATGGACAGCAAAGATCTATCAAGAAGGAGGATTGCCTTGATTGCTCTTGAAATCAAAAACGACCGTGATATACATTGGTCAAAGGTCCTGGTCGCTCCAGAGCGATTCAATAAACTCTTTAATGATCTTAAGAAGGAAAAGAAAGGACTGAACGATCTACTTGCTTGGGCACATACCACAGCGATTGGGGAAATTGTAAGCAAGATAGAGAATCCGGAGAATGTTCGGATTATGGTAGATGAGTTCGATAGGATAAGAACTGAGAAAAGAATGGCAAAGATTGTAAAAAGAGGATTCAAGCTCGAACAGAAGGTCAGGGCAGAAGATGAGGTAGCGGTGGCCTGTGCGAGTATCCTCGCAAAGGATGCTAGAGAAAATTGGATTGATGAAATGTCCGAAAAAGTGAAACTAGACCTGAGATCATTGAGAAGGAGTGATGCCATTAAACTTACGGACAGAGGTAAATACTTCAAGCTCGACTATCTAAAGAGAAAATAATGCTGTCATACCACAGGTTGCATGATGGCAAATTTCAACGAGAAGAGGCTTACGATTCAAGAACGCAAATTCCTGTTGCAAGTTTGGAAATTCTCGAACGGGGCTATCGTTTCGATAACGGAGGGAGAAAAGGAGAAACTGGGAGCATTGGAGGTTACCGTAACGACCGCGGCACGCACGAGTTCAAGCACCATAATACCGAGCAAATATTCAGCCCTTGTACCACGCATCCTTGGAGAGATGATATCTAGGATGATCTCCGGAATCTCAGTAACATCCATTTTTCTGTCTGGTGACATTGATTCAGAGATTTTCCAAGTGATCATGAAGGAGCTAAAAGCAGTGATTTCTGAGTCTCAATAAACAATCGTTCTGCGCGCGCGCGCTAGAATTAGTCGCGAGCCGGCACATTCTCGATGAATCCCTCTCTTTCGAAGATAGAATCCATTGCTGTTTCAACATCCTTCCTGTATTTACTTAGGGTGTATACACGTAGGATGTCCATATAACCAAGGATTGCACTTGCAATCGGAAGATCTGCAACCTTAATGGTTTGGATCCTTCTACCCTGAGAATCCCGTGTCACCAGAAGTATCTCTGAAATTGACTCTCGGGAGGAAGTGGTCGGTACCGATGGAGTCGTCGGAACGTCAACAAAGACATACCTGCTCGGAACATTTGCTCTCCTTGAAATCTCTTCCGCAAAGTTCTCTCTAAACATCTTCTGCGAAAATAATTTTTGAAGAAATTCGTCCTTACGATGGACAACCTTTTCAAATACAAGTTTCAGCATCCGTCTATCTCTATAGTCGATGGCCAATTGCCGAGCAAATTTCCCATCCCGACTTTGCGATTTCAGGTTAACGAGATTTGAAAGGGTTACCTCGTCCGTTAATTTCAGGAAGCCTGGCAAACTACGAATGTCTGTGAATCCTAATTCTGAATCTGAGAGAGACATAGCTTTTACAAGCATGATGGCGCCTGCCCGGACTGTTCTATGAAAGTAGACAGACCTAAACATCTCGTATCTAGCCACCAGCAGGGCCTCTAATGCATAGATGCTAGTCTTTTCTATTGAGAGTCTCTCACCAACGACTTCGTATGAATTGATGACCCGGTGCACATCCACCTTACCATATTCAACTCCAGTGAAATAAGAATCGCGAAGCAGGTAATCCATAGTATCAACGCTGAGAAACCCAGCTATGATATCGTTCACATATCTTGGATGGTCCCTTGATATACCAATTGGCAAAGCCGCAAATCTCTTCGGACTTATCCCATGGCGGACCAGCACGTCTTTTATCTCGGTTTCAAGGATGATCCTTCTTGTCAAGTCTTCGTGAACGATGTTCTTCTTCTCGAGAAGCAGCTCTTCGAAGAGATGAGAGAACGGGCCGTGACCGATGTCATGCAATAGAGCGGCCGCCCTTATCTCCTTAACTGACTCCTTATCTATGACTCCATGGGATACTAGATGATTGCCCGCTCGACCAGCGAGGTACATCGCTCCAACGCTGTGTTCAAACCTGGAATGCTGAGCACCGGGGTAGGTTAGGTAGGCGCTTGCTAGCTGCCTTATCCTTCTTAGCCGCTGAAAAGTAGACGTGTCGATTAGTTCTTTTTCAAGCTCATCAGCATAGATGTATCCATGGACGGGGTCGCGTATCTCTGCGGCTTCCCTCTCCAAGACATCGAATCTAATTCAGAGCATCCTTTAAATCTGCCTGATTCTGCTGGTCATGGCAACCTATAGAACCTACGCACGATTTCCCAAATCTTTAAGGAGATTTTTCTAACATCACCTGTACCGTCGACGATGTCCCAGCCATTCTCTGTAGCGAGTCTTTGATAAATGTTGTTCACCTTGGAAAGTAGACCGAGATCATTCTCGTGAACATCCCTATCTCTAGTCTTCCTTTTGCGAGATTCAGAAGTTGGGATATCTATGAGAATTGTTAGATCTGCTTTGGGGAGACCTTTGTCCAGATTCTTCAGCCATGATTCTTCCAAGCCGTTGGCCATCCCGTAGGCTACATTGGACTCATAGTATCGATTGCATATTATGAACATGTCTAGGAGGAGTGACTCCTCGATCTGGCTTTTCATTTCCCACCTATTTGCAGATAGAAGCAAGTGTCGTACCTCTACCGGATAATCGACTTTCCCGCTGAGCGATTTTTCAATCTCTCTGCCAATCGCTGTCGTGTAAGTTGGAAATGAGATTATCTTACTAATATATCCATTTGCAGATAATGTCGCGGCAAGATAATCGACTTGAGTCTTCTTCCCGGCCTGATCGATACCTTCGATCACGATTAATTTCCCAATCCTGTTCAATGAGTTGTCATGTCATCCATCCAGGAAAATATAATAGTAGCTAAGGGGAATGGATCCTATCCTTTTAACGTCTCCCCAGAAAAATATGCCACCAACTTTGTCAGGGAAGTTCATCGTTCATCCACTGATCAAACCAGATAGCATCGAGAGAAGGGAGTATCAGGTGAAGGTTGCTGAAAGAGCAATCGAATCAAACACTCTCGTGGTTTTGCCCACGGGCCTTGGAAAGACTGTGGTGGCGCTGCTTACTATAGCAGAGTATCTGAAGCGATACGAAGATCAGAGTTGTGTTTTCCTGGCCCCAACACGAGTACTTGTTTA